>NZ_CDRJTB010000014.1:0-100957 GCF_976954365.1 Paenibacillus sp. Marseille-Q9583 | reverse complement strand
AGTTAACCTCTGGTGTTGTAAGCTTATCATAGAAATCAACCGCTTTATCCTTATCCGCCGATGCGCGAAGCGCCATAGCCGAACGTGGATGCTCATCAAGCGTTCCAGTGATCATGTAAGGAATGATATAGCCCCACTCTTCTTTTTCACGTAAAGGAATCATCAGGCGTTCAATGATATCAATTACAGGGCGCAATGTGTAGCGTGTATTCTTCAAATGAGTCACTAGCAGCTCTGTAGGACAGTTCCCCGCAGCACGTCCCATTCCATAACAGGAAGCGTCCAGCAGTTCTACACCTTTCTCAGCAGCAATCAACGTATTGGAGAACGCGAGTTGAAGATTATTGTGGGTATGTACGCCCAGGCGTTTGTTTGGCAAATGAGTTTTGAACTTTTCAACTAAGTAATTGATGTCGTTGTGATCTAGACTACCGTATGAATCCACAATGTATACCACATCAACTACACTCTCACGAATCATTTCGAAAGCTTCTAATAATTCATTCTCCATTACATTCGACAAAGCCATAATATTGATCGTTGTCTCATAGCCTAGATCATGGAAGGTTTGTACCAGTTGTAAGGCTTTCTCCACATCTTTGCTATAACAAGCTACCCGAATCAGATCCAGCATACTTTCGCTGCGAGGTAAAATATCATTCTCATCCACACGACCGATATCAACCAAAGCGGAAAGCTTCGTATGTCCCTTTTGCGGGATAACTTTACGTAAGAAGTCATCGTTCAGAAAACGCCATGGTCCAGCACCTTCTGCTCCTTTGAGCAGTTTAGGGGAGTTTTTATAACCGATTTCCATATAGTCAACACCAGCCTCATTCAAGCCGGCATACAAATTTTGCACAAATTCCACGCTGAAATCCCAGTTGTTAACGAGCCCCCCATCGCGAATGGTGCAGTCAACAATTTTACATTGATTAGTCTTCATAATTATCTCCCTTCAATTCCTGCAATCATCGTAGCCGCTATTGCAATCATTATAACCGCTAGCATAGCTTTACTATGCAATTTATATCGTTCAATCATACTTTAATGAAGAATAAATTGTAAAGGTTATTTCACCTTTAACTCATAGATGTTATTATCACATTATGTCTGCGACAAATATCACAGTATACAAACACTTAAAAATGCTACATTACAACTAAACAGTTGAGATTGATTATCAGTCTCTTTTGGAGGGATTACAATAGCTACTTCTACCTGCTGTACCTTGCTACAACTACAACCTGGTTCTGCCGGCTGTATTCATAAAATAGAAGGAATGAACCCCGTTCTACGCCGTCGTCTTGCTGATCTCGGAGTGTCAGAGGGTGTGAACATCCGTCTTAAAGGAAAGGGACCTTTTTGGGGGCCGATTACGCTAGAATGTAACGGCCAGCTGTTCGCCATACGCCGCAAAGAAGCTTCTCTGATTGAGGTGAACGTATCTTGAGTTCTATAGCTCTTGTCGGCAATCCCAACACAGGTAAGACCTCTCTCTTCAATACATTAACGACTTCATACGAATATGTAGGTAACTGGTCAGGCGTTACGGTTGAGAAAAAGATCGGAAATCTGAAGAACGGGGCAGGCAAGCTCATTGATTTGCCCGGCATCTATTCACTTCACCCACTCTCCCGTGATGAAGGGGTCGCGGCCCAATATCTGATAGAAGAATCCCCAGAAGCATTAATCAATATCGTGGATGCATCCCAGCTGGAACGTAATCTGCTGCTTACGCTTCAACTACTTGAGTATGGCAAGCCTACTGTACTCGGTCTTAATATGATTGATGTCGCTAATGCGCGTGGTATTCGTATCAATCAAACCATTTTACAATCAAGATTGGGTGTCACCATCCTCCCACTTATAGCAAGAACCGGTAAAGGCAGCGTACAGATGCTCAGCATCCTCGAGGAGTCGTCAGCTATTCCTGCTGTAAAGTTCAAGCTGAATTATGGTGAGGTCGTCGAGCGAGCGATATCTTCTATAGAAAAGGAATTACGTTCTATAAAAGATCTGCCCAATCATCGTTGGGTCGCTCTACAGCTAATGGAGCAGAATCCGGTTATACTTCAGTTTCTGAAGTCGCGTATAGATGTTACGGGACTGCTAAATATCTGTGAGTCTTGTCAGAGTGAGCTACAAATCAAAAAACTCGCCCTGACACTCCCGCAATGGATTCGCTCGAACCGTATGGAGTATATTCGCAATATTTGTGTCGAAGTCCTTGATACGACAGCTCAGAAGCCCCATAACTTAACTGAAAGATTAGATTCGGTATTGACTCATCGCTTTTTGGGACTGCCCTTATTCATTTTCTTTATGTATGCTCTCTTTAAGACTACATTTGACTGGGTTGGCGGCCCCCTATCGGATATCCTAGATGGCCTGATATCCGGCCCTATTAGTGATGGAACGAACTCACTGCTTCAGACCATTGGAGCTTCAGGCTTCACGCATGCATTGATTGTGGATGGCATCATCGGCGGTGTAGGAGGCGTACTGGTCTTTGTTCCGCAAATCTTCATTCTCTTTCTGATCATTTCCTTCCTAGAGGATTCCGGATACATGGCAAGGGTCTGCTTGCTGATGGACAGCACCATGGAACGAATGGGACTGAACGGAAAAGCATTCATTCCATTTATCATTGGTTTTGGTTGCAATGTACCGGCCATTATGGCGGCGCGAAGCATCGAACAGCCCAAAGACCGCATGCTGACAACCCTGTTAATGCCGCTGATGTCTTGTTCTGCAAGATTACCTGTTTATGCATTATTCGCAGTTGTATTCTTCCCTGAGCAACAAGCGTTTGCCGTTCTCTCTATGTATGTTATGGGTATTGTTTTTGCCCTAATCCTTTGTAAGGTATTCTCTAAATACTTATTCAAAAATGAATCCTCCGTCTTCATCATCGAACTTCCTCCTTACCGTATGCCGCAGATCAAAACCTTATCGCGCAGCACTTGGGAGAAGGGCAAAGGGTTCCTTCGTAAAGCGGGAACGATTATTCTAGCTGGATCAGCCATTATTTGGTTTATGTCTTATGCTGGTCCTGGCGGATTTGATGTAGAAATGGATCATAGCTATCTAGCTAAATTCGGAGGCATGATTGCACCACTACTGGAACCGCTTGGTTTCGGAACGTGGCAGGCTGGCTCTACCTTGGTCCCAGGATTTTTAGCGAAAGAGGTTGTTGTGTCTACGATGAATATCATCTATCACGCACCAGATACCGCTGGATTAGAGAATCAAATTTCACAAGTCTTTACACCGCTGAGTGCAATTAGCTTTATGGCCTTTATCCTGTTATATATTCCTTGTCTGGCCACTGTAGGGGTTATCAAAAAAGAAACAGCCTCTTGGAAATGGACTTTCTTCTCCATTGGCTATTCTCTTACTCTGGCATATATCGTATCTTTTGTTATTTTCCAAGGTGGGCGATTATTAGGCTGGTCATAGAACTTGTAATTCGTTGATTCTCTTAAAGAAAGTGGGGCACCGTAATGATAAATGTTCTAATCGTCACTCTGATCTTCGGTTATTCAGGCTGGATCATCTATCGACATGTGCAAAAGGGCAAGCAAGGCGCTTGCGCTGGCTGTGATAAGGGCAAGACCTGTTCTGCAGCGTCTTTAGATTCTCCCCTCTCCTGCTGCTCAACACCTGTTAATAAGAAGAAGTAGGCTTGCCTAACCGTTATATGAAAGGGTTCATAGTTTAGCTTTCATTGCTTTCGGGTATGTTTCTTATAAGCAACTACAGACTATACCTAAGGAGGTAATCACTATGAACACAAAAAAAACATTTTTCACAACAGCCGCATTGGGCGTAGCCTATTTACTGAAGAATAAGGGAACTCGCGATAAAATAATGAACAGTATTCAATCCTTTACTTCTCAATTAAAGGCTAAAAAATCCAGTGGCAATATTTAATCTTCAACATTCTTACAAAAGCAAAGAAACCTCGCCTTAGGGAATGGTCGGTCTTCCATCCATTGTCCTAGGGCGAGGTTTCTTTTTGTTGATTATGAAGAGCTAATCATTCGCTTTCGCTGAGCAACCACTGAACTAATGTGCGAACCATGACTCCTGTACCGCCTCTAGGATTAACTCCACGTTCTTTAGAAAGAAATGCGGTTCCAGCAATATCTAGGTGTATCCACGGCAGACCTTCCGCAAACTCACCTACAAATAACCCAGCGGTAGTGGCTCCCCCGAATCTTCCTGCGGTGTTACGGATATCGGCCACTTCGCTCTTTAACATTTCGCGGAATTCCTGGTAAGCCGGAAGTTGCCATATTTTTTCACCCGAAACATTAGCTGCTATCATAAACTGCTCCATAAATTCCTCGTTGTTAGTAACAGCACCTGTAGCTATATCTCCTAATGTGGACAACACTGCACCTGTCAGCGTAGCGACATCAATAACACGTTTTGCTCCCCATTCCCGGGCATAGGTCAGCGCATCCCCAAGTACAAGTCTGCCTTCTGCATCGGTATTCAATACTTCTATGGTTCTTCCGCTCATTGATGTAATGATATCCCCGGGTTTAAAGGCATTAGCAGATGGCATATTCTCAGCGGATGGAATGACCATTACGACATTAATTCGTGGACGTAATCGGCCTAATGCCTCCATGACTCCAAGCACAGCCGCTGCGCCTCCCATATCACTGATTAACTCTTCCATGCCTGAGGCTCTTTTTAAGGAAATTCCCCCCGTATCAAAAGTAATCCCTTTACCGACCAGCCCCACTACATTATCCCAGTGCCCCGTTCCCTGGTAACGAATGACGATCATTCGAGGAGGGTTTACACTTCCTTTTCCGACTGCGAGCAATCCGCCCATTCCTTTTTGCTCAATTTCCCGTTCATCCAGCACTTCGGAAGGAAATCCATAACGTTCAGCAACTTCTATAGCGGCTATAGCTAGGTCAGACGGAGTCAGCAGATTGCCGGGCATATTCGTCAAGTTCCGTGCCAGATTCGTAGCCTCACCAAAAGCCAGCCCTCTCTGCATACCCAGATTCCAGTCACGCTCGAAAGTATCCGCTGGCTTCTTCTCGATAGTAAAAATAACCGAGTTTGGACCTGTATATTGAGATTGCTCCTGCTTATATGTGGGACGACGATAGGAACCAAGTGACAACCCCTCAGACAACGCATAGGCATTAGATACGATATCCTTATCTTCTGTTAGCTCCTGAACACCTTCAGGCAACTGAAACACTAGCTGTATTGCCTTCAATCGAAGTGCTGCACGTGCTATCTGAACCGCCATTTGACGTAGGTCTTCAGTACTAAGTAATTGGTCCCCTTTTCCAACTAAAATAGCTACAGGACAACCAGATGGATAATCTAATGGCAGTACATAAGTCTGATTCAGCTTCCCACTAAAGAGACCTGACTTTCCTAATAATCGAATTCTGTCATTCCACTTCTCTGAGAGGCCGCCATGTTGGGCTTCCGACTCAGAGATGATAAGAATAAGGGCATCACCCTGTATTTCATTAATAGCACTGCCACTATTAAATTCTATATTCATTGTGTCTACCTCCATTTGTCTCCCAAAACCAACCCCCATTGTAACATAAGCAAGGCCGATCTCTGCATCTGTATTATCCGCAGGGATCAGCCTCTTAAACACTTTATATTCTATTCGAATGTACTAATGGATTAATGGCAATGAGATTACAAAATGAGTACCTTCGTTAACTCTACTACTGACAGAGATACATCCGCCATGATTTTTAATGATTCGGTCACTCACGGATAGCCCAAGCCCAGTCCCATTCTCTTTTGTCGTAAAAAATGGATTGAATAACCTGTCCAGTGTACGGATATCCATGCCCTTACCGTTATCAGAAATGAACATACGGACCTCAGAACCCTCTCTGTGGGCTCCGACCTCTATTTTACCCATTAAACCATCTGCTCTATCCGCAACGGCCTCCATAGCGTTTCTAATCAGGTTAAGGACTACCTGTTTCATTTGTTTTACATCTCCAGAAATCATCATATCTCCCTCCTGAAATGGATGTAGATTGATCTGGCAACCTTTCATCAGGGCTTCGCTCTCTGTAAGCAGCACTACTTCCTTGAGTAAAGCTGACACAGGAATCATCCCCACTTGAGGAACTGACGGCTTGGAGGAAGTAAGGAATTCATGAATGATATCGTTCGCACGATCGATCTCCGCCAAGATTATCTTGCCGTATTCCTGCTTCCCAAGCTGCTGTAGATGCGGGTGAAGCAATTGAATAAATCCACGAATTGCAGTTAATGGATTGCGGATTTCATGTGCAATAGATGCAGATAATTTACCTAGCATAGCCAAACTATCGTTCTGGTAAGCCGTTTGCTCAATCAACTTATAATCGGAGATTTCTTTAACTGTAAACAAATAACAACCCTTCATTTGCTCTCCACAGCATAATGTAACCTTCCAGTAACGGCCATACTCGTCTAAAAATTCATAATTTGATTTTCCTTTGTATACCATCTCTCTATAGCTTTGCAGTACTTGCTTTTTCTTAAAGCGGCTTAGTCTAACGTTAGATAATAGGTGTGATATTGTACAGCCGACAAGGGAGTGACGGGTTAATTCTAGCATCCCGTACATTTGCTTATTCACAAAACTTATAACTCCCTCTTCATCAAAAAGCATGATTCCGCTGTCAATATTCTCTAGTACATCCTCGTATGTAGTATCCACAGGCCCTGACTGATAGGTTCTTCCCGGTAATAGAAGACTTTCTTGATATTGGCTAATCACGATACGAAGTTCCCCCTTTTACTGCATTTGACGAAGACGCTAAAGCGACATCAAATTACTATGTATTTGAGTATATGACGAAGCCGCCAGAACATTCGGTAATCGTTGCACTTTTTCCAACCGGTTCAATTATATTCCAATCATATCCAAGTGAAGTAGACAACGCAATCAGAGAAACTGTCGAATGATAAAAAAATTCATAAAATGATTCCAAAGACATATAAAAAATCACATCAAATTATATTTATTACTATTAATTCGTTCAATTGATTTAAACACGTTTAAAAAAATTTAGAAAAAGCTAAAAGCCCTCGCAGTAGCGAAGGCCTTGATAGAGAAATGGGTCTGACCCAAATTGTAAATAATCTTACGCTTTCTGTTGCAGACGAAGGCGTCTTTGACTCATCACAGCTAATCTTTTCTTCAATTCCCGTTCCCACTTCGTATCCTCAATCTGTTTGGCTACAGCAAGCAGGTCAAGCGCCATATCGATCTGACTCCGCACAATAGCTAGAGGCTCTTCACTCTCGATGTTAATGACATTCTCGAATATTGCAGTTTCGTCTTCCATGACATAGTCCTGAAAATCCACATCAGTAACACCGTCTCCATGTGCGTATTCCGCCAAGATCTCATACTCATTCTCGACCTTATAGTGAACCTCTACACGATGACATACTGGACAAAAAAGCAGGGGAACATTATGGACTTGCGTGCGATAATGTTTAAGGGTTCCCTTTGTTCCTACCATACTCGCTCCACAGCAGAAGCTCATATTTGTTCACCCTCCTTAGAATAACTAACCCATTTGAGTTTTTATTATTGTATTACATTACCCCAATGGAGATTCCTCCACTCGAGGACATAATATAACTTTTCACGCCTATTTTCAAATCCATTTTTTATTTAAGACTTTTTTGGAGCAAAAAACCTCCTTACAGAAAAAGCTTCTGCAAGGAGGTCCAAATCAGAATATCAAAGATCAGATAATAGCAGAACAACATTTAAAGGTTTCTGTCACCTGGTTTCCAGTTCATTGGGCATAAGCCACCAGATTGCAGGGCTTGAAGGACACGAAGTGTTTCTTCTACGCTGCGACCTACATCATTGTGATTAACGACTTGATATTTCAATTCACCTTCAGGATCAATGATGAACAATCCACGCAATGCAATACCTTCTTCTTCAATCAGAATGCCGTAGTCTTTAGCAACTTGTTTAGTAATATCAGCAGCAAGCGGGAAATTCAAACGGCCAAGACCATTGGAATCCTTAGGTGTGTTGATCCATGCTTTGTGGCTGTGGATCGAATCTATACTTGCGCCGAGAATTTCTGTATCAAGCGCTTCGAACTGCGCAGCAGCATCACTAAGAGCTGTGATTTCAGTCGGACATACAAAAGTGAAATCCAGAGGATAAAAGAAGAATACCAGCCATTTGCCACGATAGTCGGACAGACTTACTTTACCAAAATCTTTACCATCACCTGATACGGTTTGCATAGTAAAGTCTGGAGCTGGTTTACCTACTAAACGTTCAGCCATTGCCAAAATCCTCCTTTGATTATGTAAGAAACTAACCATTTCTTGTCGTGATATGCTGGAATAATTTACATCTTGTCTACATATCAAATGGTATCATCGCACAAAATCAAAGTCAATCTTAGGCAAATTTCTCTTTAATCGTAATTACAAATTAGATCTTATTACGCTTTGCGGATTGCTGCTACGATCAGGTCGCCCATTTCAGATGTACTAAGCGCTTTGCTCTTATCTACGGCAATATCACTTGTACGGTGTCCTGCATCCAATACTTCAGCCACTGCAGCCTCTATCGCAGCAGCCGCGTCCTCATAACCAAAGGTTAAACGGTACATCAGTGCTAAGGATAAAATTGTTGCAATCGGGTTTGCAAGCCCTTGTCCGGCAATATCAGGTGCGGAGCCGTGAACGGGCTCGTAGAGACCATAGTTACCATCGCCCATCGAAGCTGAAGCAAGCATACCGATAGAGCCTGTCAACATCGCAGCCTCATCGCTCAGGATGTCACCAAACATGTTCTCAGTAACGATAACATCAAAGCTGGATGGACGGCGCAGCAGCTGCATTGCGCAGTTATCAACGAGCACGTGCTCTACTTCTACCTCAGGATATTCTGGAGCAATCTTATTTACGACCTCACGCCATAAACGTGAAGTTTCAAGTACATTCGCTTTATCAACACTTGCCAGCTTATTCCGACGCTTGCCAGCAATCTCAAAAGCCTGACGCACAATTCGTTCCACTTCCATTACGTTATATACACAGGTATCCACTGCTTCTTCACCATGTTCACCTTGACGACGAAGTTTATCTCCGAAATAAATTCCACCAGTCAGCTCACGAACGACCATAAGATCGGTTCCTTCCAGCACTTCTGGCTTCAATGTCGAAGCATCCTTAAGGCAATCGAATACGACTGCTGGACGTAAGTTTGAGAACAATCCAAGCGCTTTACGAATGCCAAGCAATCCGGTTTCAGGACGAAGCTCCTTAGAATTGTTATCCCACTTCGGTCCGCCTACAGCGCCCAGTAATACGGCGTCAGCACTGCGACAGATTTCCAGTGTATCTTCCGGCAGCGGTGTGCCTCTTTCGTCTATAGCAATGCCTCCAAATAGAGCGTGCTCCGTTTCAAAAGCATAACCAAATACTTCTTCCGTTCTTTTCAATACTTTTTCTGCTTCTGCTACTACTTCAGGTCCAATACCGTCCCCTGCGATTACGGCGATTTTTTTAACCTCACTCATCTCAGTCACTCCTCAAGTGGTCTGCTCTAACAGACATAGTTCTTCTTTATATTGTTGTATCATACCCAGTCGTAAAGGACAAAGATATAGATTCTATTGAGCTGATAGGCATAGCCTATAATTCAATGAGATAAGACAACTTATCCAAATTGCCGCTTCATATTTGCTCTTATTTCTGAAGATGTTTACAATTAAGTTGAAATCATCTACCTAAGGAGTGAATGCGAAGTGCAATATGCTAAGCTTGGTAAATCCGGTATGAAGGTCAGTCGGCTATGTCTTGGAACAATGAACTTCGGCCCACAAACAGATGAACAAGAAGCCTTCCGTATTATGGACGCTGCACTCGACGCAGGTGTTAATTTTTTTGATACCGCTAACATTTATGGTTGGGGTGAGAATTCCGGTTTAACAGAAACGATTATTGGTCGTTGGTTTAAGCAAGGTGGTGGGCGACGTGAAAAGGTCGTGTTAGCTACCAAGGTATACGGTGCAATGAGCGATAAGCTCGATGGCCCTAATGATGAGGGTGGACTATCATCTTATATTATACGCCGCCATCTAGAGGGGTCTCTGCAGCGTCTCCAGACCGATCATATTGAATTGTACCAGATGCATCATGTTGACCGTAGTGTCTCTTGGGACGAGCTGTGGGGGGCTTTCGAGCTTGCTGTAAACCAAGGAAAGATTGGTTATGTCGGCTCCAGTAACTTTGCGGGATGGGATATCGCTGTGGCCCAACAAGAAGCGAAGGCACGTGGCTTTTTAGGTTTGATTTCTGAGCAGCATAAATACAGCCTCACCTGTCGCCTTCCTGAACTTGAAGTATTACCCTCCTCTCTCCATCATGGATTAGGCGTTATTCCTTGGAGCCCACTGGATGGAGGTCTTCTTGGACGCAATGCACTTAAGAAAATAGAAGGCAGCCGCAGTGGAGGAAATGCTGAGCGCGTAGAGCAATACAAAGATCAGCTTGAGGCTTTTGCAAGCTTATGTATGGAGCTTGGGGAACCACAAGATAATGTAGCACTAGCATGGTTATTAGCCAATCCTGCTGTAACCGCACCAATTATTGGACCACGCACACTAGAGCAATTCGAGAGTGCACTGCGCAGTCTTGAGATTGTGCTAGACGAGTCAGTACTTAAACGGCTGGATGAGATCTTCCCAGGACCGGGCGGGGAAGCTCCTAAAGCTTACGCTTGGTAGGTCTCTTATAATTTGAAAAAGGGAGTTAAGGCTTCAGCAGAGCCAATCGCTGAAGCCTTAACTCCCTTTTTTGTTCGTGCTTATTCAGCCGTGTCCACGGTCACGCTTCCATTACTCGTACTTAGGTCCACACTATGGGTTCCTTTACCGAGAGTGGCCGTGCCATAGCTGTCCCCATCTCGATTCCAGGGTACATTCCCCTTCAGCGAACCATTGCTGGTATCCGCTGTAATCTTCACATCGGAGACGGAAGGCAATCCCACCGTAATCTTTCCGTTACTAGACGAACATTTCCATTTTCCAGTCACTGCTGAATTAATAGTGATCTTGCCGTTGCTGCTCTTTGCGGTTAAAGCTCCATCTATATTGTCCAATGTAATAGCTCCATTAGAGCTTTTGAGCTGCGCTCCACCTTGGATGTTCTGAACCGTCAGAGATCCATTGCTGGTATGTGCCTCTACTCCGCCAGCCACATCATGAATATTTAAAACCCCGTTACTAGTATCAGCCACTAAGCCAGACTTTAAATCCCAGGCTTCTATTGACCCATCGCTAGTATCTACCTCAACAGCAAGGCTGCTAGGTACACTTACATTTAAATAAGGGCTTTTAGTATTAAATCCAAACTGAATATTAGAGAACCAATTATGATCTGTATCCAGCTCCATAATCATTGTATCTCCCTCAGTTTTAACTTTCCATTTCTTTTCCAGCGCACTAGCAGCTTCACTTTGCGATTTTCCAGGTAAGAGTAAGCTTCCCTCATAATCCAATGCGCTTCCATCTATTCCCTCGACCTTTACTTTTCCACTTGGAAGCACGATTTTCAACGTCGTAATATTGTCTTTCACTTCGACATTCCCACTTAGAGGAGTCAAATGTGTATTTCCGATTAGACTGCTAAGTGAGCCGCCGGCCATTACTGACTGAGCACCGCTTGCTCCAACCAACAGGATAATCAAAAGGATTGCCCAACCGCTCACACGACTTTTGGCATCGGATTTGATAAACAATCTTAGCAACATCTCGAGTCCGAACAAGATCAACAGTGCTGGCCATAAATAACCAAGCACTTCATAGCTGATCATATTATACTGAGCCATCACAATAATGACACCAAGTGCAATGCAGCCTATAGCTGCAGTGAAGCTCCCGATTTTCCATCTCCCCATAGTCAAATCCCCGTTTCTTACGCTCTCGTATTGTTTCTTAGCATCTTCAGACCGTACGCAATCAGACCCAGTGATAACAAGATCGTACCAATGTTAATCTCGATTAACATTCTCCAAAGCGTCGGAAATGCTGAAATCACCAGCATAAGGAACCCAGCAACAACACATCCGACACCGACCCAAGCCGGATTCACATCTTCATGTGGGTAACCCGGCATAGAGGATATTCCCATCGTCCAAGGTTCTCCGAAGCTGTCAGGATGAAACATCATACGCTCATGTTCGGCTGCAGTTATTTTCATCCAAGCCGCTTTCTGCAGAGCATCAAACAATTGGTAAAACCATAGTGCAGCTAGCGCAAAAGGGAAGATCATGGGCTCGGACGGTATAAACATAATACATAAGGAAGCCCCGATCATAAACTGCAGCCCCTGCTTTTTGAAGCCTAAGTATAAATGGCCTACACCAGGAACCATAGCTAACATAAAAGTGAGCCAACGTCTCTTCTTAATCATAATACATCCTCCTAAATTTTGGATAGCATAAACTTTTTCGGTTTACCTGAATCCATCTATTATTTATAAATCTCTTTATGACTATTTTCTAAAACCACCAAACCATTGGGTCACCGAATTCGACACATGACCATTAATTTCAGTAATCCCATAAGCCAAATTCTCAAAAACTCCAAACTGTAACAATAAGAAGCTTAAGCAGGCAGCCACCGCATAATGCATCCAAGATGTTCTAGGAGCATAACGACGTCTTACGCTTGTCGCTTTAACCGCTCGCTCTCTGCGTCCTGTTTCGAGCTGTTCAATATGGGCCATAACACCTGCTGCGAGATCTGGAAAGTCCATCTGTTCATGCTGATATTCACTGTTCGTTTGCATTTCTGACCAAAGAGCGGACATTTCCTTAGCTTCCTCCAGCCACTGCGCGCAATCAGGACAGGATTGTATGTGCAACCGGATACTCAGCTCCATATCTGGAGACAGTAGGCCGTCAATGTAATGTGGCATCCATTCCTTCACTATTGCACAATTCATCGCAATTCCTCCCTTTGTCTACGCATCATCTGTCTGGCACGATAAAGCTGCGATTCGATAGTCTTAACGGAAACACCTTTTTGCTCCGCTATCTCTTGATAAGAATTTCGCTGAAAATAGTACAGCTGTACGACCGACCGGTACGGTTCCGCAAGGCTGTTCACATTCTCACCCAGCTCAGCTGATTGTTCCTGCTCTAGCACCTCTTGCTCTGGTGTTTGAGACGTTACCCAATCATTCTCAGTGTAATCAGCTGCACTCCGATGCCTCCACTCCCTATCATTGGCCCGTTTCCAGTCCAGACAGGTTCGATAGGCTATCCGATAAAGCCATGTCGAGAAGGTAGACTGTCCTCTGAAGGAGGGGAGCGCTTTGTATGCTTTTATAAAAACCTCTTGGGCCATATCTTTGGCCGATTCGGCTTCTCCAGTAATCTTGACGCACACTCTGTATACCATGCCTTGATAACGTGTCACCAAATGCCCAAAGTCCTGATGTTCACCGTTCAGCACAGCAGAAATCCATTCCGCCTCTTCCAGCTTTCTCCCCTCCTTCACCTACATAACGTTAGACGCCAGCCAATTCTAATCCCCTGCAACTTTTTTTTAATTTTTGAAATGTTTTTGGGAAAGGAATATATTGTTTTTTGTCGAATAATGTTTAATTACTATGACTAAAAGAAAACTCTTTCTAATTGAATCAAGACAAGCTCCTTACCTTAAAAGGCCAATGGGAGTTCTATCCTAATACGCTGCTTCCCACTTCAATAAAGAATCTCTAAACAAAGCTCCCCCTAAAACATATATACAAATCCCGGATCAGTGGAACGATGCCCTTCATAATGGCGAAAAATCTGCTTTTGGCTACGGCTCCTATCATTACGAATTCTTGTAGATAAAAACGAAAAGCAGTCTTATGGCATACTCATATCCGGGGTTCGGACTGCTTCGGAAATTTATATCAATGGTGAACTACAAGGAAATTCAGGTTCTCCATCTGCCACTTCTACTTCATGCAGTCTATGCAGCAATATTATATACCATTGGTCCGCGGCAAAAGATGTTGATCTATTTTTTTCTGTTGGTAATTTCCGCTATAACTACAGTACTCATTGATGATGACAAGCTTATCTACACCGGATTTGTTTCGGGCGCGAACGACTATGTAATGAAACCCATGAACGCTATGGAGCTAAGAGGACGGGTACGTTCCTTAACAGACTTAAAACAGTCCGTAAATGAACGGCTTCGTCTGGAAGCAGCGTATCTTCAAGCGCAAATACAACCACATTTCTTATTCAACACATTAAATTCTATATCTGCTCTGGCATCTTTTGATACACAGCGTATGAGTCACCTTATTGATGTCTTTAGCTCTTATTTACGCTTAAGCTTTAACTTCTTGAACGCTGAGTGATGATACCGATTGAATACGAGCTTGAGCTTGTCCGTGCCTATCTGTACATAGAGAAAGAGCGCTTTGAGGACAGGATGACCATCAACTGGGATTTAACAGAAAATCTACACTTTCAATATCCATCAAAGAACTAGCTGATGACATCGAGATTACAATCGCTGATAATGGTAAAGGTATGACTTCAGAGCAACTTCAGCAACTGCTGAGCAGTCAGTCTAATGTAACAAGAGGGATTGGATTTCTTAACATACATAAACGCTTGTTACGTGTCTATGCTAAGGGTTTGCAAATTTAAAAGCAAGGAAGGGCTAGATACTTCAGTAAGTTTCATAATCCCTTCTGAAAAAAGAAATATGAATCACAAAAATACCTAGTCACAGACAGACTATAATGAACCGAAAAATAAAGAAGAGTTTATTGTTTTTTGCTAAAAAATACTATATTGAGTGGTGAAATAACAATGATTCAAGCAGTATTGGTGGACGATGAACGCCTTGCTCTCGTAAAGTTAGAATTCATGTTAAAAGAAATGGAAGCTGTTCATATCATCGCGTCCTATACAGATCCTGTTCAAGCTATACAAGAAGCTCCAGCCTTGGAGCCTGACGTTATTTTTATTGATATTGAAATGCCTGAAGTGAGCGGACTTCAAGCTGCCGCAATTCTGCAAGAGGTCTATCCAAACGCTAATATCGTTTTCGTGACCGCGTATAACCAATATGCAGTGGAAGCCTTTGAGTTAAATGCGATTGATTATATTTTGAAGCCCGTGCGACATGACCGTTTATTCAAAACAGTACAACGCTTGGAGGACAGATTGAGGTTTGCACCAAAAAGCACAGAGGTAGCACATGAACTAACGATTCGTTGTTTTCAATCGCTGCGTTTTGAACGAGGAGGACAACCTTTAAATAATCTCCGTTGGAGAACTTCTAAGGCACAAGAATTGTTTGCTTTCTTGCTTCATAATCGCAATCGATTCGTCAGTAAAGATACCCTGATTGACCTACTGTGGCCAGATTTCAACCATAAAAAGGCTTCTACTCATCTCTACACAACCATTTATCAAGTACGACAATGTTTAAAGCAGAGTGAGGTAGATCTGCATATCAGCAACGTCAGTGGCGGGGAAGGGTATACGCTTGAGACCGGGCCGCTTCTAATCGATGCAGCCCAGTGGGAGCACAGCATTCTTGCACTCGAATCCATCGGAGAGGACAATTGTGCAGAACATCAAAGCTTATTTGAACTTTATTCAGGGGATTATTTTGGAGATTACGATTATTTGTGGGCGGAGGGCGAACGGCAACGTCTGCGCACCATTTGGCTACACCATGCTATGGGAATGGCCCAGTTCTATATCGACAACAACAGAGTTCCCGAAGCTGTCACTGTGTATCAAAAGGTAGTACAGCTTCAGCCCTATTTTGAACAAGGACATTTAGGATTGATGAAGGTCTACGACAGTATTGGGGAACGATCCGCAGTGGAAGAACAATACAAGAATCTGACGGAATTATTGAAAGGCGATCTAAGTATTGGTCTTCCTGCCGTTGTTCAAGATTGGTATGAACAATGGGAACTACATAACCTTAGAATACGCAGCAAGAAATAGTTTCTATTTATCAAAAAGACACCCGGATCTATTCGGGTGTCTTTGTTGTTACGATATATTAATTGCTGCGTTTGAAACAGCTAGTCAAACGAAGCTAGCGAATTATGCAAGATTGAACAAACTTGTCCGAAGCAAATTCAGACATTGTTCAATAAGCCGCAATTCTAACATGTTGTTGGCAGAGCTATGCCCTATTATCCTAGTTCCGGTTGATCTACGAAGGTAACAGCGGTATCTGAAGTGCTGTGCAATTCAAAGATGACAATCTCATTGTCGCCTTGTTTCAATAGAGGACCTGGCACATACATTGTTTTCTGTGGTCCGATATTCCAATAGCGACCAAGGTTGAATCCATTAATGAACACGACGCCTTTAGTCCATCCTTCCATGCTCAAGAACGTATCACAAGGTTCATCCACAACCAAGGTGCTGCGGAAGAAGCTAGGTTCCACTTGCCTGAATAAACCTTCAAACTGCAGACCAGATAAATCTGTTAATGGCAACGTATAAATCGTCCATTCCGACAGAAACTGCCGTCCATAACGTACCCCTTCAGTAATCCCTTTACAATCTCTCATAAAAGGACCATAGTTGACGCGTCCTAAATTCTCCACAAGTATACTAACCTGCAGCCCTTCGGCCGGAACCTCGAACTCTAATTTCACCTCTGGCTCTACACGATCTAAGGTTGCAGTGAGCTCTCCATTCAGAAAGACTAATGCACGATCATGTAAATCCTGGATGAAGAACTCATCTTTGGGGCGGGGTCCTGTAAGGAACGTACTATAATGTATAAAGCCATAATCCTGACCCAATTTCTCCATTGATTCAGGGTATGCAGAGTGAATGGGTGCAGAAATGAGATTCAAGTTTGCGGTAAGTGAAGTCTGCTCCTTCATCTCTACTCTCCCATATGCTCTCTTAGCGACAGGAGCTGGCAACTCAAGGGGTCCGAGATCTACATATTTGGAGATCACTTCACGAACTGCATAATATTTAGCTGTCGGCTCACCGGATTCACTCAGTAAGGAATCATAGTCATAACTAGTAATTGTTGGTTCATAGCTGTCAAAAGTATGTCTATTCGCTCCGTTGTAGAACCCAAAGTTGGTTCCACCATGGAACATATAGAAATTAACGGATGCGTCTAAACTAAGTATCTCATCCAATACCTTCGCTACATCCTCAGCCGGACGCGTATGATGCTCCTCACGCCAATGATCAAACCAACCGTTCCAGTATTCCATACACATGATTGGAGCCTCTGGTTGGTATTCACGGAGCTTGTTGAATGCTTCTACTGGACGTGATCCAAAGTTCACCGTCTCCAGCACACCTGGGACCATACCTCCCTGTAACATCGCGTCTTCAGGTCCATCGGAAGTGAATAGTAGTACATCTATCCCACGGGAAATCATGCTGTCTTTTAAATGAGTCAAATACCGCTTGTCATTGCCGTAACTTCCGTACTCATTCTCAATCTGCATAGCAATGATCGGGCCACCATTTGTACATAACAGTGGTTGTAATTTGGGAAGCAATACATCATAATACGCATCTACATGATCTAGAAATGGCTTATGGTAGCATCGAAGACGCATATCCGAATCAGCTAGCAACCAAGATGGCAGTCCACCAAATTCCCATTCTGCACAAATATAAGGTGCGGGACGAACGATGACATGCAGACCCAAATCTCCAGCCAATTCAATAAACCGGACTACATCTGCCATACCTTCAAACTGAAGTTGGCCTTTCTTCGGCTCGTGTAAATTCCATGCCACATAGGTTTCAACCGTATTGAAGCCGCAAGCTTTTAATTTGATAAGACGGTCTTCCCAATGTTCCGGCAGAGTCCGAAAATAATGGATGGCCCCTGAGATAAGCCGTATCGCCTGATCGTTATAATAAAAGGAAGATCCTGAATAATGAAAAGTTGCCATATTCTCAACACCTCGTAATGGTATGATCACTTAAGTAGAATAACTTGCTATCGCTTGATTGATCCGCTCTCTTGCCTCTAAGAGCCATGTTCCCTGATCCCTCGGGTATACAGAGAAGGTCAACGCTGTACTCAGACCCTCTTCCATAATGGCTATCGTTGCTTTCTTGCCGATTTTCTGCTCAAGTAATTCTAGTGCGCGCAAATCCTGCAACCCTTCATATAGAACTTCCAGTCGAATGGATTCAATCGGGCCTTCTTCTCCCGGATAGACCAAGTAGGCATCTCCTGAGGGAAATGCATGCTCAGCGTCAGTCGTACGATAAGGGTCCAGCTGCTGATTCAATGAATATTGCGAGTACCAGAAGTTATAACCCCAATGCAAGAAGCCCTGTAATCCGAATTTATACAATTGAAACCCGATTATACGATTTCTAGCAGACGGCATGTTGAAAAACCGGTTGGATACTTGTTCACCTTGAGCGCAGCAATAGTACGTCCAAAGGTCTGGGACCTGATGTTCTAAGAACGGTTCAATATGCGTATTCGCAGGAATCGGCCTTTTCACCAGGCCCTGTTCATACAACTCCAATTCGGACAAAGCGTCCATAATCGGATAACTTGATAAATGTTTATAAATGATCTCACTTGCAGCTCGGTACGATTCCAAATGTTCCTCTCCTGGTTCATCTGAAATATGGAACCAGCTTTGCTGGTCTATTCCCTGCTCTTTCAAATATTGATCTAAGCAAGGTAAAAATAGATCCAAGAAACTACGGTATTCCGCCGAGGATGCGTCCGTATCCCAGCCGAATAGTTGCTGATCTTCACCTTGAATGGTTACCATTATTTTGGGTGCACATTTTGCACCCCATTGAGTAAATAAATGAGAGAACTCAAAGTATTTGAAGCCAAGTCGGCGGCACATCGATACCCAACGAGTAAGCAGATCAAATCCGAATTCATAACGATCTCCCGCTTTAGTCACGGAAATCAATTGAACGGTTGGACGTACTCCACCAATGGCTGTATCCAAAGGCGGTGTAAACAACGGAGTTAAGATCATGTTCATGCCATGCTTAACCATCGTATCTGCATAACGTTCTATAAGGCCCCAATGCGCTTCACTAAATACTTCGACACCATACTTTGTAGCAAGACAATCCACATGGAACCATTCCGTATGAATTAACTGTTGCGGCGGTAGTGTTGCAGGGATAACGGTTAACTCGAATACATCCGATTCACCTAACATCTGTCCTTCAGATGATTGGAAGAGGATCTGAATAGAACGAAGCCCCGTACTCATTGATTCATCCAAGGTTATCGTCACCCATAAAGATCGCCATTGTCCCGGGATCGATGAAATAGATTGTTGATCCAGCGTATACAATGGATCTGGATATAATCCCGGCGTAGTTCTTAGCACATCGTCATCATGATTTTTGAAACAAGGCATTTCTGAGGGAACAAGTCCAACGGATCTTATACATATTAGATCTGGAAGAGATGACTTTATCTCTACTTCAATATTCTTTAGAAGTGTATCTGAGGTATAAGCGACTTGGAACGAAAATGTTTCTCCGACAAGTGCAGTTGCACTGTGATAGGATTCATGATTCGGTACTTCGTCAGCAAATACCTTAACCAACGAACTTAATAACATCGTCTGAAATGGCTGCGGAGCATTCATCGTTTCTTCACCTCTTCATCATTACAGACACTTTGTGCAAATTCTTTCAGAATAATACTGTTACCCTCGATGCGAGATTGCTCCGCTGCAAAAGCCATAAGGTGACTTTGAACGGAATGATTCGCTGATGTAAGCCCTTGAATCTTCCCTTCCGCTCGAACCAGCTTAACAAAATCTTTGATTAAGCCCATATCGCCGCCGCCATGACCAACATGACCACCTGCATTCTCGAACGAGATTCTCTCTACCTTACCGCTGCCAAAATGGATCACTTCAATTTCATTCTTCTCCATCGCACCGCGAATTTCCCCCCTGGTACCCATCAGCTTGAGGGTACGACTTACATCTTTGGTAAACGCACTCATTGTAAAAGCTATAGTTACGGAATTAGCGAATTCTAGATTTACCACTTGATGGTCAACGACATCATTATCACAATGATAGACACATCGTCCATAAGGTCCTTCCTGAAGAGCATTCAGGCGGGCTTCATAGCTTAGATCATCGCTAATTGCCGATGTAGGCCAATCCGTATCCTCCGTCAAATATTGATTAGGAGCATAATAGAGACAGTTATCTGCTGCTGGGCATCCATCTGTGCAGCGTAGCGGGGCTCCTTCCGGTGCTTCACTAGATTTGAAATGGGACAGTGAGCCAAAGGAAGAAACTCGAACACATTCTGAATCTGTCAACCAGGAAAGAATGTCCAGATCATGACAGGACTTAGCGAGAATCATCGGACTGGACTCATCCTTTTTGCGCCAATTCCCTCTTACGAAGCTATGAGCTTGGTGCCAGTAACCCACGTTCTCATTATGTTGAATGGACATCAATTGTCCGATCGCACCACTTTCAAGCAGCTCCTTGATCGTAGAGAAGAAATTGGTATATCTCAATACATGACATATCGAGAAGACACGATTCACTTTAGAGGCCATTTCCCCCATAAGTACACATTCCTTGGCATCAGGGGACATCGGCTTTTCTAATAGCACATGATACCCTGCCTCCAGTGCTTTCATTGTCGGCACATAATGCTGATTGTCTTGGGTACAGATAAATACCGCATCTGCTACTTTCGGGGAGGCAAAAAAATCATCCCAATGGGTAAAGCACACGTCATCAGCCAGCTTATGTCTTGCCTTAAATTTATTTCTCCGCTTCGCATTCGGCTCTGCAACAGCTACAACTTGAAGCTCATCGGGGTGCTGAATCGCATATTCTGAATAATTAATTCCTCGCAGGCCCGCTCCAATTAAAGCAACAGTAACTTTCTTCATCGCAATTTGCTCCTTCATATGAGACTTTATGCTATGTCTTTACTCTATTTCTTTATTCTTTAACACTACCAACCGTCATTCCTTTTACGAAATACCTTTGTAAGAATGGATACACTACCATAATTGGCAATGCGCCCATGAATATTTGCGCCGTTCGAATCGTCTTCTCACTTAGGTTCTCCATCACCTTGAGCTGCTCAATGGACATCGATGACATCTGGGCATTGATAGACATAATCAAGGTAGAAAGATAGGTCTGTAGTGGATAATGCTCAGGTGAATTCAGGTAAAGGATACCGTCAAACCAAGCGTTCCAATGCCCAACAATAGTGAATAACCCAATCGTTGCGATGGATGGAAGGGATATCGGTAAATAAATTTGCCAAAGTACTCTCCAATGTCCGGCACCATCAATCGTAGCCGCTTCATCCAATTCTCTTGGAATAGATCTGAAGAAGTTAAGCATCAAGACCATATTCCATACATTCAATGCACCTGGTAAGATAAGCGCCCAAATGGAATCGATTAAGCCTGTATTCTTCACTACGATATACGTTGGAATTAAGCCGCCTCCAAAAAACATCGTAATCGCGAATATCCATACATATACGGTTCTAAATTTAAACTGATCATTCGATTTGGAAAGCGGAAAAGCAGTAATAAATACTAGAAACAAGTTAACTACTGAACCGAGCACTACTCGTTTTACGGAGACTCCCAAGGAACGAAAGAACTCTACCTTTTCTCCTAAATATACATAAGCATCCCAGGAAAAGCCGACGGGCCAAAGCTTCACTTCTCCAGCCATCGCAGCTGTATTCGAGCTAAGTGAGATGGAGAGTAAGTGTACAAATGGGATAATGCCGAGTATGGTAATGAAAGTTAACAACAGCGTATTGAACACAATAAATAACTTTCTGCTGAATGATTGTTTATGTAGCACCATCTCCACCTCCTAGAATATGCGGTAATTGTTAAATTTGTACGCTGCATAGTAAGTTGTTGATACCATAAATAAAGATATTATCGATTTAAAGAGACCCACTGCTGCCGCCGGTCCAAATTGTTGGCTGAACATCCCCAATCGATAGACAAATGTATCTATTATATCTGCGCCTGCATATACAGTCGGGTTATACATAATCAATATCTGCTCAAAACCTGCGTTAAGAATACCACCGAGACCTAATACACTAAGTAAAATAATAATCGGTGCTATACCTGGAAGCGTAATGTTAAGCATTTGCTTCCATTTCCCTGCACCATCTACCTCTGCCGCTTCATACAGCGTCGCATTAATTCCTGTGATGGCAGCAAGCATGATGATCATATTGTAGCCCATGCCTTTCCAGACATCCGAGCCAATAATAATCCCCCTGAACCAACCATTATCAAGCATGAACATGATAGGCTCTAAACCCATAGTGGAAATTAAGCCATTAATAGGTCCATTCAGAGAGAATAATTCAATAATGACACCCCCAAGTACAGTCCATGAAAGGAAGAACGGGAGGAAAATGGCGGATTGAATAAAACCTGCGAACCATTTCTTAGTAAGCTCATTTAATAATAATGCTAGAATGAGCGGGACAAGCAGTGACAATACCATTTTGATGATGGCTATGACTAGCGTATTCCAAAGTACTTGCTTGAAATCCGGTAAATTAAATACATAACGGAAGTTATCTAATCCCACAAAATCGGATTTAAAAAAACCGGATAACGGCTCAAACTGTTGAAACGCCATAACAAGGCCGGCCATCGGTCCGTAGGCATAAATCAGTGTAACAATCACACCTGGTATTAACATGATATGAAGCGGAAATTCTTTCTTCAGTGATTTCATAGATGCCCTCCTCACCAACTTACTCATTTTAAAACGGGAGGTGAGTCGGCTCACCCGACTCACCTCACCCGCTTTCTTGTGATTTATTTCGTAGCTTCCGTGCTATACCATTCATTGACCTCATCGATAATTTCATTACCGCCAAGTGCCTTCCAGCTATCCACGAATTTATCGAAATCATCAAGAGAACCGCCCATGATAATCTTGGTAAAGGACTCTTGCATCAACTTATCCAGCTGACCGCCCTTTTCCACTACTGTTGGTGTAGGAAGACCGTAAAACTCGTTGTATACAAATTGTTGATTTTCTTTAATTTGTCGTGTTAAGCCCCAGCCACCGTCTTTTGCAGCCCGGCTATAATATTGACCCCAGTTTACACCTTTGGTAGCGTTAGATGTGTCGCCTGCCAGGAAGTCCTTAGTCGCTTTGAAAGTATCCGCAACGGTCTTATAATTTGCATCGTCGATTGTAATTTCAGTCTG
Source organism: Paenibacillus sp. Marseille-Q9583 (assembly GCF_976954365.1). Lineage (NCBI taxonomy): Bacteria > Bacillati > Bacillota > Bacilli > Caryophanales > Paenibacillaceae > Paenibacillus > Paenibacillus sp. Marseille-Q9583. The sequence continues at coordinate 77,687 of NZ_CDRJTB010000014.1, read as the reverse complement.
ATTAGCATCGAGCGCTTTGTTTACTTCCCTGTAAATCGTATCAATATCAACAGGGTTGGCAATCCGTGGGTTAAACCAGTTGTATACATAGCCATCTGCCGCTTTGTTCTTATCCTTGTATTTCTTATTACCAACTTCAATGTAGAAATTGAGCATCTTAATCGCTGCTTCTGGGTTCTTCATCTTTTTATTCACAACGAAAATTTTATTGCTGCGAATTTTTGGAACGAGTGATTTAGCTGGACCATCCATCCCTGGAAGTTGAATTGCAATCCAATCCGCCTTTGGATCTTTGTCTACGCTGGAGTTAAGCGGCCAGTTCGGATACCACCACTCTCCGTAGGAAATACCCACTTTACCTGCAGTCAGATCTTCTACAGCCTTATTCTCATCCTTTAGTGCAAACTCTTTATCAATAATTCCATCTTTATACCATGCTTGTAGCTTACCAAGTGCAGTCTTCACTTCAGGCTGAATCAATCCCGGCAACAATTTGTCATCGCCGCCTTTAATCCAAGCCGATTGTTTATCACCAACGGAAGGATAAGCACCGAATCCATTAAAGAAACCTCTGACATCAAATCCCCAAAAGAAGAGATTCTTTTGCATGGCGATACCATAGGTGTCATTCTTACCATTCTGATCTGGATCATTATGTGTGAATGCTTGTGCAACCTTCTCAAGCTCATCAATCGTCTTCGGTGCCTGTAATCCTAGATTATTAAGCCAATCTTGACGAATCCATAGCAGCTGCGTGGATAAGAAGGGATCTTCAAATGCAGGAATACCTAATTGCTTACCATCCGCACTGAACGTTTTCATCGCGAATCCACCATCTGAGTCCATATATGCCTTAAGAGCTGGTGACGCATATTGTGCATAAGCATCTGTCAGATCAGCAAGCATATCTTGCTTTTTAAGTTTCTCATAGTTCTTCTGATCAACTTCTATCACATCGGGTAAATCCCCCGATGCCATGGCAAGCGAGAACTTCTGCTCAAACTGGGCAGAGGGAACGGTCCATTTGTATTTCACTTCAATATTCATCATCTCTTTGAGATCTTTCAGGTAGGCATTTTGTTCCGGTGTTATTCCGCTAGGAGTTCTTGGATCTTCTGGTGGATTATATCCTAGTATTTCTGTAACAGTGACCGTTTCCGGGTATTTCCCTAGCGGATCAGGTGCTGTTGCGCTGTCTGTCGCACTATTCGTAGTGTCTTCCTTAGGCGTAGATGGTGCATTCGCATTTCCATTCCCTTGACTTCCACATGCTGACAATAATGAAAGAATCATCGTTACTGACAAAATCATTTTCCATGGTCTCATTTTTTTCATCTGAACGCTTCCCCCCTTTGTTTGCTGCAATTCTTGTTGTTAATCAGTGTTCCTAGTTATTATTTTAGCCACAGAGGAAACCGCTTTCAATTTCACTTTTTTTACATCACTTTCACTTTATTTACTTATTTTGAATTTCGATATTCCTGTGGAGATAAACCCATCTTCCGTTTGAAGAATGTTGTAAAGTAGGATGGTGATTCAAAACCGACCCGGATGGCGATTTCATTTAATTTCAGAGTTGTATTCTTCATCAGTTGCAGAGCAACATGCAGCTTCGTCGACTGGATATATTCTAATAAATTTTGACCTGTCGTCTGTTTATAATAACGAGATAAATAGGACGGATTAAGATGCACCTCTGCAGCAATTGAGGTAAGCGATAAATCTCCAGATAGGTTCTCCTGCACAAATTGGTGAATTTGTTCGATGATTAGCGTCTTGAAATCTTCCTGCTCGATTCCTCCAGCTTTGTGCATCGTATCCTCAAGTTGACTTAGTTTCTCAAGGTCTAAGATAAGCATGTGCTGACCTAATAAAGCTCTCTTAAGAATCATAGAGCGCACTGCTTCAACTTGAAGATGGATCGATTCCCAATGGTTAAGTAAGTCCCCCGAAATTCCGAATGAAACGCAGACACTTAGCAGCTCATCACACTCATTCTGTACAGGCTCTAATATCCCTCTCATATAAGCAACGATTCCAGGCCAATTCACCCCTTGATCTGGATAGCCACTACGAAAGCGATTCAGCAACCCTTCATCTGGTTGAAGCAGCCATATGAATACACGATCATCATAAATCACTTCTTCACATGCAATAGATGCAGGCAGGTGATCATGGAAAATACGCTGAACAGACGGAGGCATTTTAAATTTCGGATCATCTAGTCGATCCAAGATACCAACAAGAAAGAACGAAGGACGATCTAATGCAATGCCGAACTCTACATCCTTGTAACGTACATTATTGAGTATAGAAGTAATAGACTCCCCGCTCAGCACCCGCTCCATCAGCTCTCTCTTCAGGAAGGAACTAGCGATTTGATAGTGCATTTGTGCCTTCTCCAATTGAAGTCTACGACGGTTCTCCTCGTCTAGCTTGTCGATCGCTGCCTTCACAGCTTGGAAAATAGGTTCAATTCCTTCCGTTTTCAGAATGTAATTGTCCACATTCTTACGAATCGCTTCGTATACATAATCAAATTCACTGTATCCTGTAAGGAAAATCACTCGGCATAATGGCCAATAATAGACGATTTCGTCCACGAGCTGGAGACCATTCTTCTGAGGCATACGAATATCGCTGACCAAAATATCCAGTTTCGTTTTCTTTGCAATTTCAAGAGCTTCGCTTGAGGAGTAAGCTTTTCGTATATCCAGTTCAAATTCTGAGTTATCCTGAAACAGTTGGACTAATCCATTCACAATCACAGGCTCGTCATCTACGATTAGTAATCTATACATAATCACACTTCCTTACTCTCGTATTTAACTATCAGTTCTGCCCTCAATCCTCCGTATTTGCTGCGAGAGACAAACAAGCCACTATCTGGGCCGTACTTCAATTGGAGTCTATTATTAACATTGATTAATCCCGTCTTCTCAACTTGTTTCAGACCCATCGCAAGTTTCTTCTGCAAGTACTCTATTTCCTCATCTTTTAAAAGAATGCCGTTATCTTCAATCGTGATAATTATTATTCCCTCTTCGCATTCGGCACCAATATAGACAACTCCATGTCGGGAGTCGTCTTCGAAAGCATGCTCAAACACATTCTCAACAATCGGCTGAATAATCAGCCTCGGTACTAAAATCGCATTCGCCAAAACGGGTATTTCTTCATATTCGAAAGAAATACGATTTGAGAAGCGAATACACTGAATTTCACAATAATCAAGCGCATGCTGATACTCCTTAAAGAAAGGCACCTCGTCCGATCCACTTCTCGTGATGTATTGATAGTAGCTCCCTAGCTTTTGAGAGAGCTCAGCCGCACTATCGGAATCCCCTACTTTACACATCATGTAAATGTTAAAGAAGCTGTTATAGAGAAAATGCGGGTTAATCTGTGACTGCAATTGCTTCAACTGCGAATGCTGCAGGGCAATCTTCTGTTCATAATTCTCCTCAATAGAACGCTTAAGTCTAGAAGCCATGCGATTAAAACTATTAAATATATAGTAAAACTCATCTTTGGTCTTTGACTCAATGACTAAATCAAGATTATCCGTTTCTACCATACGGAAAGTCTTAACCAATTTGGATAAGGGCCTATGAATCATTAGATTTACCGAATAAGAATAAAGTATCATTACCACAATAGCGATGACGAAAGAAGCATATAGTAGTGTATTAAATTGGCTTAAGGGCCTTGTGATTTCATTCTGATTCACGTACATGATCAAGGATAGATTCAAAGAACTGATAAAGTTATGGGCAATAAAGTAACTTTTACCGTTCACCTTGTTTATTTCTGGGATATCCGAATTAAACTGATCCTGTTTGGTGATGAGCCTAAGGACCTCAGTAGATACTAACTGATCGTCTGTAGTAGATAGAATATTGCCCAGCTCATTACTTCCCAGAAATACCTCCGATTCTTGATATAAGGTTGCGATTTGATTTAGTGCCTCCAATAGCTTACCTTTTGAGATTTCAATATACGACCAAAGCTCCGCATTATCTCCTGTTTCTATAAGGAAAATCGCATCACCGCTCCGATAGAATGAAGGCTTCTGCTTAACGTTAAGTAACGAAGAAATTTTCTCGTACTCCATATTAGGAATAGACGTGATCCCCGTCTTACCAGAGATCGTTTTGCCCAGAGACTTAATATATACCCCGGCGTTAACCACATATTCGCTTGAGGCAATGATCCGATTCAATAGATCTTCAGCATTACCGATTAATTCTACCTCTTCATACTTTTCTAAACTTTCGCCTCGAAAACTAAGCTTCTGTATGTTTTTATCTTCTTGAAATTGTAATTGTTGATTGCGGATGAAATATATCTCTTTATCCAGTTGCTTGGAATAGAATGACGCCCCAGCCAGGGATGAGTCCAAAATCGTATTTTTGGTGAATGACATCCCCTTATAATTCACCCAAATATTCATCGATATGAGCGGAATCAAAAAGACGATAAATACGATGACGACTTTCTGATAGACGAACCATTTTACTTTTCCCGTAGCCAGCAGCTTCATTCTCTACCTCCGTATCTACTCATTTTGAGCCCTTAAAGCTATAAAAAAAGACCCGTAAAGTAGTCCTTTCCTCAAGGGAGGATTTTACGGGTAATGACTATTCTTTTAATTATAGATAGACTATCATCACGTCATGCTAAGAAGACTTTCATCCCATCATAGGAAATGGTGAAATTCTCCTCTGCTGTATTCTTAACTAAAGTATCATGCAACTCTGCGCTGTAGTGAGAGAAATGAGTCAGAATAAATGATGTACTAGTATCACAACTATTTTGGTCAAGCAAACGTTCTCTTACAATCCGACAACCGGAGATCCCCATATGATAATCATATCTATCCTCTAGCCCATAATTACAATCCAGACTAACAACGTCCAGGTGCTTATCACGTAGATAATTGAAGGTTTCATCACTGAATATACCACTATCATTGCCGTATAAGAATCTTGTGTTATTCTGCTCAAGTAGATAGATAAAGCTGTGTTCATCCGGCTTGTGATGGGCTGGCAATGCGGTTACTGTGACTTCTCCTAGAGTGAAGGGCATGAAAGGCTGTATGATATGAAACTCGTAAAAAGGATCTTCAATCGTATCGGTTCCATAATCATAGCGAAGAGCTGATTTCATCGTTTCTTCTACCGTTTCATTTCCGTAAATATGCAGTTTTTTTCCACTCTCCTGCAGCTGACAATACCAATGCTCATGCCTCATCATGAGCTCTGCTGCTGCAAAATGATCCGTATGCGAATGCGTAACGATCAAATGATTAACTTTCCCCAAATCCAATTTGTAACGAAGCTTATTCATATACATGTCAGGTGAGAAATCCAGCAGCAAATCAGAGTTAATAAGCGCTCCTGTACGAGCGCGAATATTCTTGCCACCAAGCTCCATCGCCATAGAGCAACGTTCACATTGACAAAATAAAGCTGGATAACCCTCGCTTGCTCCAGTTCCTAAATACATAAATTCCATGGTATCATCTCCCAGCGCATTTTGTGATAGCGCTTACTAATTAGTAAAAAGATATATGCTAAATAGTGTCGCTGGCGCTACATTACGAATAATGAGTGAAAATCCCATTTTCGTCAAGGTTCACTTCGTTGGGAGTTGGGTAGTAAGTGAAGAAGGTTATGAAACGAGTAGTAGCATAGACCAAAAAAAAGCAAGGCTCCTCCAATAACAGGAGGAGCCTTGCTCCGTTGACCTTTATCCTATGGGTGTTGAGTGCCGGGACAGCACCCTTGTCATTACGATATATTAATTACTGCGTTTGAATCTTCGAGCTAACACAAAACCTGCAAGAACTAGACTTCCACCTACTAAGTAAATAGGAAGTGCACTTTCTTCTCCCGTTTTCGGAAGCTCTGTTGGTTTATTGCTGTTATCCCCTGGTTCTTTCACTGTACCTGTCGGTACTTCCTCGACATCAATCTCGATCTCGATCTCTTCTTCATTTCCATTCTCATCTGTCACAATGATCGTGAACTTGTCTTTTCCAATGAAGCCTGGATCTGGTTTATAAATCCACTTGCCATCTTTAGTAATTGTTACCTTACCATGATCTGGCTTATCACTAATACTTGGTAATCCACCGAGTGGGATTTCACCTTCAAGAGGAATATCCTCGTCTGTAGTCAGTTTCTCTACAGGTGGCGTCACCTTCGGAACAATAGGCGTACTAGTTGGCACCGACGTTATAGTTGGTGTTGCTGTTGGTGCTACCGTTGGTGCTACCGTTGGTGTCGCCACCACAGGTGTTGCGGATGGAGTAGCCGTAACGATTACTCCCGGTATTGACGTCGGGGTCGACACAGGGAAAATTGGATTGTCTGGCGTCGACGTAGGTGTTACTGTCGACACAGGTGTTTCCGTCGGGGTTGCTGTCGGCGTCGGTGTTGCTGTCGGCGTTGCCGTCGGTGCTGTTGTTGGTGCTGTTGTTGGCGCTGTTGTTGGTGCTGTTGTTGGCGCTGTTGTTGGCGCTGTTGTTGGTGCTGTTGTTGGCGCTGTTGTTGGCGCTGTTGTTGGTGCTGTTGTTGGTGCTGTTGTTGGTGCTGTTGTTGGTGCTGTTGTTGGTGCTGTTGTTGGCGTCACTATCTTTTGATTCGTTACAGTCATATCTGTAACTGTTGTTGAACTAAATTTCACCTCATATTTATTTGCATCCTTGATATATCCAATAGGTGCCGTTTTTTCTTGCAAGAAGTATTTACCAGGCCGGAGATCTTTAAATACTGTTTTACCGTCTTGATCTGTCGGAATAGATGTGCTAAATAAAACCTCTTCCGATCCAGACACGCGATATAAATTGAAGATAGCTCCTTCAAGAACTTTACTATTATCTGCTGCATCTACTTTCTTGACAGCTAATTCTTTTCTAGTCCCTTGTCCAATTCCACTGGAATCCGAAAATACTACAGTTACACTTGATTCTTTGGATTGGGTTTCCGTTTGGGATCCATTACCACTAAATTTAACAGAGTTACTAATTTTCCCACCATTTTTCGCCTCTAAAATTATAGAGTCATACTTTAAAATAAAAGGTTTCTCAATCGTTTTATTGAACTTCAATTTAAATTGCTCTGCACCTGTCTTGTCATCCTTTGTAAATTCAAGCGTATAATCCTTGTCCGCTCCTTGAATGAGTGCTGGACCAGATTCATTGACTGTGCCATCCTTTAAAATTGTTGTCGGCAGCAACCGGAATGACTCCGGCAAGAACATTTGATTAGCGTCCGGATTATCAATGATTTGTGCATCTTCTACAAGAGATTGGTTATAGTTGATCTTTAAAGTCCAGTTTAGTTTTGTCTCATTTTTAGGGTCCTGTACTCCTGACTTGGTAACATATTGATCATTTTTACCACCGTTTGGAATGCTAACTTCACTTTTCAAATCTTTTGATACAGGCACACCATTGTCAGACAGCTTAGCTGTATTGTAAATCGTTCCATTCTCGACCACTTGATCCTTTAAGCTGGTGCTGAATTTAATCAAATAAGGCTTAGCAATTTTTTCATTAAAGCTTATTTTCAACAATTTAGTCGTTTTATTGTAATCTACAGAATATAGTTTGGGATCAGAGCTGGCAGTAACAGTGACTTCTTTTCCAACTTTAGGGTTACCACTGCTTTCTATCGAAAGTTCATAAACCTTTATAGATCCCTCTATCAACTGCTGTTTATCTTCTAAGGTATCAACAAGCACAGCTTTATCAAGCTCTTTGCTATTGTAGTTAATCCCTATTTCCCAAGAAATCTCTTTGGTTTGAGCGTCATAGGAACCGTTTTTGTAGCCATTATTCTTTGCTTTTGAATCAGGATAGAATGTATCCTCAACCGTGATGGTTTTCGTTTCTGTAGGTTTGGACGGGTCATTCCATACAACAGAAGCTCTATTCAAAAATCCCACTTCGTTCTTAACCCAATCATATACAGTCCCGTTACTATTCTTCAACCAATCATTACTGAAATACGTTTTGTAAGTAATTGTATAAGTCTTATCTATTGATGAGTTGAATTTCACAGTAAAACCTTCTGTAGGTTTTGAATCATCAAGAGTATACATAGAAGAGTCCACTAGTTTACCGCTATCATCTTTGATAACAAACCCAACATCAGTAAATTTCAAACCTCTGTTAGGGAAGGTATCCGTAATCACTACATTATTCATTACTTTTTTATCACTATTAATTTTTATTGTCCAGCTTATAGTTTTATCAGCGTAATTAGCCTGTCCAACCTTCTTGGAGATAATATCTTGTTTAAGTGTCCCGCTCGCAGGCTTGTCATTAGTAACACCATTAACTATAGTAGTAACTGTATTCTGAATCTTTGTTTCTCCTTCGATGCGATCTTTCGCCCGGGTCTGATACTCGATCTTGTAAGCATTCGAAATATTATTATTAAATGATAATTCGAAATTTTTCAGCCCTGCTTTCGGAGTTAAAGTATTCTCAGATACTGTGTAGTCAGTTACTAATACTTTATCAGGATTAGTTTTAGACTTAGTGAAATCTAGTTTATATACCTTCATAGAGTCAGGTACAAACTGTTGAGAGTCCGAATAATAATCGCTTAACTTGGCCTCTGCCTTAGAGATCGATTTCTCACCGTAATTGTATTCAATCGCCCAATAAGTATCCTGTGTCACGGAATCATATCTTAGGAAAGATTTATTCAATAATTCACCATGATTAAGAGATACTTTTGCATTATCTGAAAAAGGTCCTGTATTATTACCCTTGAAAGTTGCCGTGTTTACAAAAGAGGTTTTAGTATCATCAATAACATCCGTAACGTATTCAATACGGTATGCTTCCGTAATAGGTGTATTAATATCAGGGGTAATAAACTTTACCTCTAGGGTGTTCCCCACTAGAGTTGCAGAATATTGACTATTGTTTAAAGGAGCACCCGGAGATACAGTACCGTTTAACGCTACATTAAGCTTACTGACTGTGACTTCACTTATATCAGTTAAAGCTAAACCCGTAGGGATTACATCACTTACAACAGCTCCATATACACTATCCATAACTTTGTTCACATCAACAGTCCATTTAATCTGTTTGGCATTATAATTTCCTTGATTAGTGCCCACCGCAACTCCATCTTTGTCAATAGTAGAACTAACCTCAGGTTTAAATTGGACTGTAAACTCCTGCTCTGCACCACCATTTATCGGAAACTTAATCGTATAGGGTATAGTATCCGTAAACTTCGTTGTGTCGAAACGAGTCTCCACTTCAATTGCACCTTTGACATCGAAATATTCTCCGACTTCACCGGTGAATGTTAAGGTAACTTTGTTAGGACTCCCTTTTATAATGTCGTAATGCCCCAGTTCTTGCCCTTCAATCATAATCTTTTTATTCAAAAAGTCTTTCTCGAGCACAAACCCTTCTGGTAGTTCAAATGTAAAAGTATCACCTGCAACGTAATCACTTCCATCTGGAACCGCCCAGTTATAGTTCAACTTCACGGTGGAGCTCAGCTTGTAAACAGAATCTGTGACCTGTACCCCATTCTCATATACAGACATCGTCACACTTGTAATGATATTAGCACTGTTCTCAATCGCCTTTGCTTTGACCTGAGAATCGAAGCCAAAAGCATTGAAAAACTGCGTACTAAGAAGTATTACTACCATCCATAAACCAATTTTCTTTTTCCACATAAAACGAAAGTCCTCCTTCTTCCTATAAAAGTACTTACTCGACTATTTCTAAGTTGTTTGTTCTCCAAATACTTCAATAATCTCCCTTCGATTGTAATTTACCGACATGAACAATTTCTGAACAGATCTGAAATTTCGTCAGAATTGGCTCAATTAGCATATTTTTTGAATAACAAAAAAGCCCTGACAGTGAGTTCACTGTCAGGGCTTCCTCTAAGTATTAGTAAATTTCTGCACAATATAATTTCACTTATATACTTGCGTGGTCACGTTTGGTGTAAGTTTTACGCTTCTCTAGAAGCTTGTTAAGCGCATCAATATAAGCGCGGGCACTTGCTTCCAGAATATCGGTGCTAAGTCCACGGCCCTGTGCAGCAACTTCACCCTGCGACAGTACTACATGAACCTCGCCCTGTGCATCTTTACCACGGGAGACGGATTTAATGGAATAGTCCCCAAGGGTAACTTCCTCACCCGTGGCTTTATCAATTGCATTGTAGATGGCATCTACAGAACCATTGCCTTCTGCCTCTGCTACAATAGGCTCCGCTTCCGGACCATCGATAATCACCTTAGCAGTTGGAACAGCTTTATTACCGTAAGTAACGTAAATCGTCTGAAGTCTGAATACTTCTGGCGTATCAATTAGTTTCTCTTCAATTAATGCCAAAATATCTTCATCCGACACTTCTTTTTTCTTATCCGCCAAGTCCTTAAACCTTGAAAAAGCTGTATTAAGCTCTTCTTCAGATAAATCATACCCTAGATCACTTAACTTATCGCGGAAAGCATGGCGTCCAGAGTGCTTACCAAGTACAAGCTTGCTCTCTTTAAGTCCAATGGTCTCCGGTGTCATGATCTCATAAGTGGTTTTCTCTTTCAGCATTCCGTCCTGGTGAATACCCGATTCATGAGCAAATGCATTAGCTCCTACAATCGCCTTATTCCCTGGGACTACCATACCTGTCAACTTGCTGACCAAGCGACTTGTGCGAGAAATCTCGGACAACGTTAAGGAAGTTTTTGCGCCAAAGAATTCAGCACGTGTCTCCAGCGCCAATGCCACTTCTTCAATCGCTGTGTTCCCGGCACGTTCACCAATACCGTTGATCGTTCCTTCGATCTGATCTGCACCATTCTGAATCGCGGCTAACGTATTAGCCGTAGCCATGCCAAGGTCGTTATGACAATGAGCACTAAGCTGTACGCGTTCAATATCAGGCACATTCTCTTTTAAATATTTAAAGATAGCTCCGTACTCAGAAGGATTCAAATAACCTACAGTATCCGGAATATTAACAACATTAGCCCCTTCCCGGATAGCCATGCCGACCATTTCAGCCATGAAATCATACTCCGTACGGCCCGCGTCTTCTAATGAAAACTCGAGCTTAGGGAAATATTTCTTAGCGTATCGGATAGCAGACTGTGCAGTTTCCAACACCTGAGCCTTATCCATCCGCAGCTTATGCTGCCGGTGAATAGGAGATGTAGCTAGAAAAATATGAATACAAGGGTCCTGCGCTCCCTGTAGTGCTTCTTTTACAGCATCAATATCTGTCTCTCTAGAACGAGAAAGGCCGATTACCGTGACGTTCTTCACAGCTCTTGCCACCGCATTAACAGAAGCTAGATCACCTGGAGAAGCTGCAGGAAAACCCGCTTCCATGCGATCAATTCCCAGCTTCTCTAACTGGTAAGCGATCTCCACTTTCTCACGCGTGTTGAGGTTCACACCTGGTGACTGCTCTCCATCTCGCAGTGTCGTATCGAACACATAAATTTTCCGCATGCTAAGCACCTCCCAAAAATTGTGCTGAAACTCTCAAATGCGGCTCGCAAAGTCACGGCCGCATTTGAAGGTAATACTATTTAATCATGAGTATGATTATGACTATTTCTTAATCCAGTGCATCATTTCACGCAATTGGCTACCTACAACTTCTACTGGGTGAGCAGCTTCGTTGCGGCGAGTAGCGGTAAGGAAAGCACGTCCGGATTGGTTCTCAAGGATAAAGTCACGAGCGAATTTACCTTCTTGAATGTCTGTCAGAACAGCTTTCATAGCTTTTTTAGTATCTTCAGTTACAATGCGTGGTCCAGTTACATAGTCACCGTATTCCGCAGTGTTACTGATGGAATCGCGCATGCTGGACAATCCGCCTTCATATACCATGTCAACGATCAGTTTCAATTCGTGCAGACACTCGAAGTAAGCCATTTCAGGAGCATAGCCTGCTTCTGTCAAAGTTTCGAATCCAGCTTTGATCAGTGCGGATACACCACCACAAAGTACTGCTTGTTCGCCGAACAAGTCGGTTTCGGTTTCTTCACGGAAAGAAGTTTCGATAACTCCTGCACGTGTACAACCAATACCTTTTGCATAAGCAAGACCGATTTCTTTCGCTTTACCTGTTGCATCTTGTTCGATAGCAATCAAGCCAGGAACGCCGAAGCCTTCAACATAAGTACGACGAACCATGTGACCTGGAGATTTTGGTGCTACGAGCAGCACGTCCGCATCTTTAGGAGCAACGATTTGTCCGAAGTGTACGTTAAAGCCGTGTGAGAACATCAAAGCTGCGCCTTTTTTGAGGTTTGGTTCCACTTCATTTTTATATACGGATGCTTGAGTTTCATCTGGCATTAAGATTTGCACAACATCTGCACGGGATACTGCTTCAGCTACTGGCAATACTTCAAAACCGTCATTTTTCGCAGTTTCAAAAGATTTACCTTCACGAAGACCGATGACAACTTGAAGACCACTGTCACGTAGGTTTTGTGCTTGGGCATGTCCTTGGCTACCGTACCCGATTACCGCAATTGTCTTTCCTTTTAATACACTAAGTTCTGCATCCTGTTCATAGTACGTTGTAACTGCCATTGTCAATATCCTCCTTTAATTTGAGACCCATCATAAAGAGCGGGTGCTTCAAGAGAACTGGATTCGTCGATTAGATCAAGCTGCTCTTCAAGCCCCCGCTCTTTAGCGGGAATGTCATTCATATCATATCAGATTAATGCAATCAAGCAGTAATCCGTTAAAGTCGCAAAATAAACTATTTAAGAGTTGCCACGTACCATAGCCGTAACACCTGTGCGAGACAGCTCTCTGATTCCATAAGGCTTCAATAGCTCGATCATCGCGTCAATCTTCTGTGTCTCCCCAACTACCTGCACCAGTATAGTGGTGCTGCCGATATCGACAACTGAAGCACGGAAAGTCTCAACTACACCCAAAATTTCCGGACGCTCACTTGGATCAGCATTCACTTTAATCAGAGCCAGCTCGCGTGCAACCATAGGCTTAGCTCCAAGATCAACAACTTTGATAACATCAATTAGCTTATAGAGCTGCTTCTCGATTTGTTCAAGGGTATGCTGGTCGCCAAGAGTAACGATAACCATCCGGGATAATCCAACCTCTTCCGATTGGCCGACTGTAATACTCTCAATATTAAATCCACGGCGACCGAACAAGCCTGACACCCGTTGAAGCACACCTGGCTGGTCATTTACGAGTACAGAAATCGTATGTCTTGTCACTGTTATTCATCCCCCATCAGCATATGATCGATGGTTGAACCTTGAGTTACCATCGGGTAGACATTCTCGTCTTTTGGAACAACGAATTCTACCAATACTGGACCCGGTGTTTCCAGAGCTTTCTGCCATGCATCACGTGCTTCTTCCTTATTCGTCGCCCGTAGACCTTTTACACCATAGGCCTCAGCCAGCTTAACGAAATCCGGACTACCTGCAAGGTCTGTATAGCTATAACGTTTGTCATAGATAAGATTCTGCCATTGGCGAACCATTCCAAGCACTTGATTATTAATAACAACGATTTTGACAGGTATATTGTTAATCGCACAAATCGCCAGCTCTTGGGAGCACATTTGCATACCGCCATCCCCGTTAATCGATACTACCAACCGTTCAGGATGTGCCATTTGCGCACCGATAGCTGATGGGAATCCGAAGCCCATCGTTCCAAGACCACCTGAAGTAATCCATGAACGCGGATGATTGAACTTGTAATATTGTGCTGCCCACATTTGATGCTGGCCAACGTCCGTAGTAACAATCGCTTCACCATTAGTGGTGTCATTAATCATTTCAATAACCCATTGTGGTTTAAGCTCTGTCTCCGAATCTTTATACCGAAGTGGCTGATCAAGCTTCGACTGTGCAATATGCGTTCTCCAAGCATCAGCCTTAGATGCACGGCCAACCTCAGGAATCAGCATTTCCAGTACAGTTTTTACATCTCCAACGATCGGAATATCAGGTGATACATTTTTTCCGATTTCTGCAGGATCGATATCGATATGCACGATCTTGGCTTTTGGCGCGAAGCCGTCCAGCCTACCCGTAACACGGTCATCGAAGCGGGCACCGATATTAATGAGCAAATCGCATTGCTGAATCGCATTGTTTGCGGTATATGTGCCATGCATACCTGGCATTCCCATCCAAAGCTCTTCAGCACTTGGGAAGGCTCCAAGTCCCAGCAAGGTTGTAGTTATTGGAATCTCTGTCCGTTTCACGAATTCGAACATAGCCTCATGTGCTCCGGAGTAGATAACTCCACCACCTGCAATGATAATCGGACGTTCAGCAACCTCAATCGCACGAACCAGTTTATCAAGCTGCAGTTTGTTTGGAACTGTACAAGGGTTGTAGCCACGAAGATTTACGGTCTTCACTGGTGTGAACAAAGTCTTTGCTGCCGATACATCTTTCGGTATATCGATCAATACTGGACCTTTACGACCGGTATTCGCCACATGGAAAGCTTCATGTATTACGCGAGGGAGATCCTCAACATCTCTTACAAAGTAGCTGTGTTTAGTGATTGGCATCGTGATTCCAGTAATGTCTGCTTCCTGGAAAGCATCTGTACCGATCAGGCTTGAGAAAACGTTACCTGTAATTACGACCAATGGAGTGGAGTCCATATATGCTGTAGCAATACCTGTTACAAGGTTTGTTGCGCCAGGACCCGAGGTTGCGATACACACCCCTGGTTTGCCACTTGCTCTAGCGTAACCGTCAGCTGCATGAATCGCTCCTTGCTCATGACGTGTTAACACGTGATTGAAATCCGTAAAACCGTACAATGCATCATAGATGTACAATACAGCTCCACCTGGATATCCGAATACTGTGTCTACACCCTCCAATACAAGGCTGCGGAGTAGTATTTCCGAACCGGTAATAACTTCCGGCTCCATCCATTTTTCTTTTAGCTGCTCTGTAGACCGTAATTCCGGTATTTGCGCGCTCATCAGTATTCCTCCTCCGATATTTAACATTCATTATGCAAATGACGGACCGTCCTCTATACATCAGCAAATAGTTATTTATAAAACAAAAAAACCTTCCGCCTCCCACGCACAGTATTAGCGCGTGAGGGACGAAAGGTTGATCTTCCGTGGTACCACCCATGTTTGCATTACATCTCGCGATGCAACGCCTTATCAGGTATACAAAAATCCATCGATGTAGGCAAGGGCCCTAATCTCTGTAACCTGAAGTCCGTAACGCGGACTAAACGATTCCCCCTAATAATTCCACCACTCTAGCCAGTGGACCTTTCAGGGAAACAGCTCCGAGGTGAGCTCGTATATAAGGGATTTCGGTGGAGGTTGCAGCAAATCCTCACACTCTCTGAGCAAAAGAGCCCTTAAAACTTCGTCCTCATCATTGCCGATACATGTATGTTCGTTAAAATGTTTAGACACATTATATGATTCCTATCACGGATAGTCAATACCCATATTTTTAAAATCGTCACAACTTCTGCTTCTACCCTCTCGGAACGCCTGCCCCTCTCCCAACATATGATGTACGACAATGCGTGGAAAGGGGACGCTCTATGATTCGTTATCGTCGACCGAAGCAGGATGACGTTGTTATTTTTGATTTAATCGAGCGACAGCTCGTTCCATTATCTCATCTGCCGCAAACTGAAATCACTAAAATCAAAAAGGATTTACCCCGTCGTCTAGGACACGGAATCACCCTAGTCACCTGTCCCGACTATGAAAGCGATCCAAACGGGTTTGTCCATTTCTTGCTGCATGGTGATTTACTCTACATCGATATGCTAGCCATTGCACCAGATGCTCGGCGAAAACACTTGGGAAATATGCTTATGGATCGGGCAGAAAGATTTGCACTTTCTCGCGGTTGTCATCGTTCTAAGGTATCTGTCGATCTAGGGAATGCAGCAGCGCTAGCCTTTTATCGAAAATTGGGCTACAGCGTAGCCCGTTATCAATCGCTGAGTTTTTGTTACGAGCTTGAGAAACGATTCTCCTAGCCAAAGCAGCACTTATCGGAACTCAAAAGAATCCAAAAGGTGAATATGGTGTGCCTCCGTACCCATAACCTCCATAAGGAGTTCCATATCCGTAACCGCCACCATAAGGTGTAGCTCCACCATAGCCTCCTCCATAGCCACCGCCATAACCTCCACCATAAGCATAAGGGGCAGTACCAATGGCGAGCAAATCAAACAACACTAATGGAATGATTGCTTTAGTTTGTACTTTTTTACCACTTACACGTTGCAAAATAAGACGATTTCCTGATACACGAAGCAGCTTTCCTGTAACCTGTGTGCCATCTTTTTTCACAGCGATGATCTGTTTACCTATGAGCCTCATAACCTGCTTTTTCGTAACTGGCTTAGTCATAATATCCCCTCCAAAAAGTTTTGCATGCCTCTGATTCCCGCCATCTTCAAAACAGTTTATTCGCACAAAAGCACCTCCGCCTGTACACTTGCCCTTACCTCTTAATGTTTATCCATATCGATCCTAACAAAAAAAGCCGTATCTCCGGAAAAGTCCGGAAATACGGCTTGATAATGATATATGCAAAAACTGAAAAGATCTAGCGTTTACCAGGATCGTAAGGCTGACCTAATGCCTTAGGAGCAGCGGAACGACCTACAGCACCCACCAATACAATGATCGTTAATACGTAAGGAATCATAAAGATAAACTCTTGTGGAATGTCCTTTGACCATTCAAACAATTGTACGTAGTTACGGATTGCTTGAGAGAATCCGAAGAATACAGCAGCGCCAAAGGCACCAAGCGGATTCCACTTACCAAAGATCATCGCTGCAATAGCGATAAAACCTTGACCTGAAATCGTATTATGTCCAAAGGTTCCGGTTGTAGTTAGAGTGATTGTAGCACCACCGATACCAGCCAGCAATCCACTCAGCATTACGCCGATATATCTCATCCGCTTCACCTTGACCCCTAAGGTGTCTGCAGCACTAGGATGTTCACCTACTGCGCGTAAACGCAGTCCAAATGGCGTTTTAAACAAAACGAAATAAATAACAATAACCAGCACAATGGCCAGATAAGTGGTCGGATAGGAATTAAATATCCCTTCACCGATCACTGGGATTTTGGAGAGTCCAGGAATTGCAACCTTGTTAAACCCATCGATTAGTGGAGTTTCAGCCGATCCATCAAACAGCAGCTTTACCATGTAGAGCGTACTGCCTGCGGCTAAAAAGTTAATAACCGTACCACTGATCGTCTGATCCGATTTAAAGGTAATAGCTGCAACTGCATGAATTAGTGAACCAAGTACCCCGACGGCCATAGCACATAGTACGCCAATCCAAGGAGCCCATTCACCCATCCCAGCATCTTGAGCATAATAACCGCCTACTGCTGCGGCAAAAGCACCAAACATCATCAAACCTTCAAGTCCAATATTTACGACACCGGAGCGTTCAGAGAAGATGCCGCCAAGTGAGGCAAAAATGAGCGCTGTGGAAAAAACAAGCGTTGTATTAAGCAGTTGACCTAACGTCTGCAGATCCATCTATAACACCTTCTCTTTCTTGCGCTTGAAGTAAAAGGGCTTAAGCACCCAGCGCACAATCCCTTGTGCCGCAATAAAGAATATGATTGAACCTATAACGATACGAATAAGCTCTGGAGGAACATCTGCAGCAAAACTCATTCCAGCAGAACCATAAGTCAACGTACCATAGAGAATCGCAGCAAGAACAACACCTAGTGGATGTGTTAAACCAAGTAGAGCCACTGCGATACCATCAAAACCATATCCTGGTGATGCCGCGAACACAGATTGATAATGGAATACACCCAGTACCTCTCCTGCTCCGGCCAACCCTGCAAATACTCCACTTATGAACATTGCTTTTACAACGTTACGGCCAACATTCATACCTGCGTACTCGGCAGCATGAGGATTGTAACCAACAGCACGCATTTCATATCCTTGCTTAGTCTTCCATAAGTAGACATAGAAGAATACTGCTGCGGCAAGGGCAATAGCTGTTCCCCAGTGCAGACGTGCATTGTCAAATAACGAATTCAAGAACGTCATGGAAAGTGAAGCTGGAATATCCTCGGAACGATTCTGTCCCGGGAGTAACAGAAATGCTCTTACAATATAATTCGACAAGTACAGAGCAACCCAGTTTAACATGATCGTGGTAATAACTTCATTAATCCCACGTTTAGCCTTCAAGTAGCCGGCGATGCCAGCCCACAGACCTCCACATAACCCCGCTATAATAACAGCAAGCGGAACCAATATGAATCCTGGCAAGGCTGCAAATTTAATGCCAACCACGGTCGCAGCTGTCATCCCAATCATCACTTGTCCGTCTGCCCCGATATTAAACATCCCTGAACGGAATGCAAAGGCTACGGCTAAACCAGTGAGCATTAATGGCGTCATTTCGCGCACGGCTTCACCAAAGTTGTACAAGTTACCAAATACACGTGAGAACAGTGCGGAGTAAGCAGTTATTGGATCATAACCACCCATAAGCATAACTATTGCTCCCACAAGAAAACCAAGTACGATGGCGACAAGAGGAACGATATAGCTGTCAGTTGTGAAGATTTTTTTGAACTTATTCAACTGCCTTACCTCCCCGCTTCAAGCTGCCTGCCATCATAAGACCCAGTTCCTGGTCATTCGTATCCTGCGGGAACACTTCACCGACAATTTTGCCTTCATAGATAACAGCAATTCTGTCTGATACATTCATAATCTCGTCCAATTCAAACGAAATGAGCAATACAGCTTTTCCTTGGTCACGCTGTGCGATAAGCTGCTTTTGAACAAACTCGATAGCCCCAACATCTAAACCGCGTGTTGGTTGTGCTGCAATAAGTAATGTCGGATCTTTATCTATTTCCCGAGCAATAATCGCTTTCTGTTGATTTCCGCCGGATAGAGAACGTGCTTTGGTCTGAATTGAAGGTGTACGCACATCAAATTGCTCCACAAGACCTTCAGCATATTTATCAATGACATCATTTTGCATAAAGCCATTTTTGTTATATGGACTCTTATAGTAAGTTTCCAGAACCATGTTCTCACTTACTGAGAAATCAAGCACCAAACCATGCTTATGACGGTCCTCTGGAATATGAGACACATTCATCTCCGTAATCTTACGCGGGGATAAATTAGCTATCTCGTTCCCGGACACCTGAATAGAACCAGAATCAATTTTACGCAGACCTGTAATGGCCTGAATCAGTTCACTCTGTCCATTGCCATCTACACCAGCTATTCCGAGAATTTCTCCGGCTTTCACATCAAAGCTAAGGCCGTCCAGCACTGAGACACCATCTTTACTCTTGCTGTTCACATCCTTCAGCTCAAGTACAGTTTCACCAACCTCAGGAGCCTTCTTATCTACCTTGAAGGTTACGCCACGTCCAACCATCTTCTCAGCTAGTTCATTAGGATTAGTCTCCGCCGTATTTACGGTATCGATTACTTTTCCGCGTCTAATAATGGTGACCCGATCAGATATTTGCATAATTTCTTTAAGCTTATGCGTAATCAGGATAATCGATTTCCCCTCTGCAACAAGCCGTTTCATAATCGCCATCAATTCCGTAATTTCTTGAGGCGTAAGCACTGCAGTCGGCTCATCAAATATGAGAATATCCGCTCCGCGGTACAGGGTCTTCATAATTTCTACCCTTTGCTGCATACCTACAGAAATGTCATGAATAACGGCATTAGGATTCACTTGCAGGCCATATTGCTCCGATAGCTTCCGAACCTGTTCCGCAGCGGATTTATAGTCAATTTTAAGACCTTTCTTCGGCTCCATCCCAAGAACGATATTCTCAGTAACCGTAAAAGGTTCCACGAGCTTGAAATGCTGATGCACCATACCAATACCAAGCTCAATTGCTTTATTGGGATTATCAATTATAACCGGTTTCCCGTCGATTTCAATACTTCCTTCATCTGGTTGGTACAATCCAAATACGATATTCATTAGGGTTGATTTCCCTGCACCATTCTCACCGAGCAATGCAAGAATCTCTCCCTTTTTTAACGTCAAGCTTATGGAATCGTTAGCAACAATTCCGGGAAATCGCTTTGTGATTTGCTTCAACTCTACGACAGGAGCCGCAGCACTCATGGTATCACCCTCATCACAGAATATATAACTACAATGTGGACAAGGATGTACCGCCCTCTTCAAGGCGGTATAACTGTGTCCAGCTTATCATTACCAGTGCTTTAAAAAGGAATAAGGCCAGCGCATAACCGGCCTTATTCTTTGTTGTTTATCGCTTATTGTAATCCGTTAAAAAAGGAAGATCTTATTCGGAAGGAACTGTAATTGTTCCATCAATGATTTGTTTTTTGAAATCTTCAACTTTAGCCAAGATCTCTTCAGAAACGTTAACTTTAGATGTATCAGAGATACCTACACCATTGTCTTTCAAACCAAGAACAGTTGTAGTACCACCTTTGAAAGTACCATCGATTACTTCTTTGGAAACCTTCTTAACAGCTTCGTCAACGCGTTTGATCATGGAAGTCAAAGTTACGTCTGTACCAAATTCAATGGATTGGTCTTTATCTACACCGATAACCCATACTTTAGCACCACCAGCTTTGTTACGGGATTTAGCTTCGTTGAAGACGCCATTTCCTGTTGCACCAGCAGCAGGGAAGATGATGTCATTACCATCGTTATATAATGTAGCGGCAAGAGATTTACCAGTATCTGGTTTGTCATATGCACCTGCATAAGTAATTGTAACTTTAGCGTCAGGCTTAACTGCTAATACACCAGCTTTAAAGCCTACTTCAAAACGTTTGATTACTGGGCTTTCCATACCGCCGATAAAAGCTACCTTGTTAGTTTTTGTAGTCAAACCAGCAACCACACCAACCAAGAAGGAACCTTCGTTCTCAGAGAAAGTAACGGATGCTACGTTAGGAGCATCTACAACGCTATCAATAATTGCCAAGTTAGCATTTGCGTTCTCACCAGCAACCTTTTTAATTGCGTCGCCAAGATCAAAACCAATACCCCAAGTCAAGTTGTAGCCATCTTTAACGAATTGGTTAAGGTTTGGCTCATAGTCAGCGTTTGATTTACTTTGCAAATATTTAACGGAAGAACCTGTTTCTTTTTCAAGAGCTTGTAATGCTTCCCATGCGGATTGGTTAAACGATTTATCGTTTACGCCTCCGATGTCAGTAACCATACCAAATTTGAAATCAGATTTTGCGGCATTTGTTCCGCCATTTGTTCCTGCATTAGTCTCGCCATTTGCAGCATTCTTAGCGTTGTTGTTTCCGCAACCGGCCAATACTACTGTGAATGCCAGCAACATTACAAGAGATAGCTTGAAAACTTTTTTCATTGAATGTGATCCCCCTTAAAATATTGGATGTCATCTGTGTTCTACTTGGACATTCCATAGATCAAATTATAACTGCAATAAAATCTAAAATCCAGTCCATAAATGACCTCAGGTCAATAAATATTTGTACTTTTTCGCAAGTAACCGCTTTCCATGACACGACATGTTATCATCATGTTTGAATCATGTTAGAAAACCTTATTTTACTTTGTATAGTATTCCAACACATTACAAATATTATTGCACACTTATGTGTTTTCTATTATTATAATTGCTTAGTATTTGCACTGAAAGGAAGTTATCAGATATGACCGATGAAAAAAATCCACAAACGATGCCGGCTTTTAAATATTGCCGTGAATCCCGTGTCTTCAAAACCGGACGCGTTTTCCCTAATGATGTTAATAATCACAAAACATTGTTTGGCGGTAAGCTTATGAGCGGCATTGATGAAGTAGCCTCCATCTCAGCTATGCGCCATTGCCGTGCTAATGTCGTTACAGCCTCTACAGACTCTGTTGACTTCTTGAGGCCCATCCGACCTACAGACTCCGTATGCTTCGAATCCTTCGTTTCTTGGACCGGACGTACAAGCATAGAGGTATTTGTAAAGATCATTTCAGAAAACTTATATACGGGTGAGCGCGCCGTCGCTGCCACTTCATTCCTTACCTTTGTTGCAGTTGGGGAGGATGGCACTCCCACTCCAGTTCCTGCCATAATCCCAGAGACCGATGAAGAGAAACTGATCAGCGAATCAGCTAATGAACGTTCCGAGCTACGCAAAGTAAGAAGAACCATCAGTAAAAAACTCGCTGCCGAGCTCAATACTGTGAAGTACTGGGAATAACTCTGCTTAATGCAGAGTTTTTTTCTCGTTTTTTACGGCAGAGAAATATTTCCGCATTCTATATACTTCATACCACACAAAAAAGCACCGCTGCATGGGCAACACGCAGGCGGTGCTTTTCGATTATATTACAACACTTACGCGTTGATTTTCTCTTTGGCAATACCAGCCAAGGAGTTGAATGCGTTAAGATCATTTACAGCCAGATCAGCCAGCATCTTACGGTTAACTTCTACACCAGCCAATTTCAGGCCGTATACAAGCTTGCTGTAAGAAAGACCGTTCAAACGAGCTGCTGCATTAATACGAACGATCCACAGTCTGCGGAAGTTACGTTTAGTTTGACGACGGTCGCGGTAAGCGTAAACCATCGATTTCATTACTTGTTCTTTAGCTGTTTTAAAAATGCGGTGTTTAGAACCGAAATAACCTTTTGCCAATTTCAATACTTTTTTATGTCTACGACGAACTACAAATCCGCCCTTAACTCTTGCCATATTAATAAACCTCCCAAAAATGTGTGATAAACTATTTCAAGTTAGCCAATCCTTGTTTCAAACGTCTTACATCCCCAGGGGCCATTACTGGATTACCGTTCAGAACGCGCTTAGCGCGTTTAGATTTGTGGGACAGCAAGTGGTTTTTGTGAGCTTTGTAACGTGTTACTTTACCAGTTCCGGTAATTTTGAAGCGGCCTTTCAGGCTGCTATGTGTTTTCATCTTAGGCATGGTGTTTCCTCCTTGAATATTATGCGGCGCCAAATTGCATGTAAGCAAGTGACTCCAGATTTATTGGGCTTTAGGAGCCAAGATCATAATCATGCTGCGACCTTCCAGCTTAGGCTGGCGCTCAACAACAGATATATCAGCCACTTCGTTCTTAACACGCTCGAGGATTTTCTGGCCGATATTCGCATGTGTAATCTCACGTCCGCGGAAACGAACGGAGCACTTTACTTTATCGCCTTCACCCAAGAACTTGATCACATTGCGGAACTTGGTTTGATAATCATGTTCCTCAATGTTAGCACGGAACCAGACTTCCTTGATATCAACGATCTTCTGGTTCTTACGGGCTTCCTTCTCTTTCTTCTGCGTTTCATAACGGAACTTGCCGTAATCCATGATGCGGCATACCGGCGGTTTAGCCTGTGGTGCTACATTGACTAAATCTAGATTAAGATCGATCGCCATTTGCAACGCTTCGCGGATCGGTTTAATTCCGATTTGTTCACCTTCCGCACCAACCAACCGTACCTCTTTGGCCCGAATTTCATCATTGATCATATGTTCCTTACTGATAACTCTCCACCTCCGGATCTTTTTAACAAATATACTGCCTTACTCCATAAAAAAGGGGTGCCGGTAACACCCGACACCCCGTGTTTGATCAACGTTCATGAACATTAACATTCATAAAGCATTGAGATCAAAACCAGCCGGCGAATGTGCCAGTCAGGTGAGAAGCAGGTGCTTCTTCTTGCAATCCCTATGATTTGCGTACTTGAATACTATACACCACTCCAAACGGAGTGTCAATTCTTTTATTCAATATTCTTAAATATCTTATACCTGCTTGCTTTGCACTTCTTCAAGTCTTACGACACGCGTATGCTTGGTATGGCTCCATTGCTTGTTGTTCTGCGTGAAGAACGCATAGAACGTAATAGGATACCAAGAGATCAGGTAAATTGGGAAGAACACCAGATAAGCGTACACCTTCTTAAATTTAACCTTCTCCAAAGCCATCGCAATCCCAAAGGTCACCAGATTCAAACCGATCGCAAGGAAACCGAGCCAGACTGGCAAGCTGCCGTAAATATTAGCAATATTCGGTCCGTTAAATAGGGCCATATCCACCCACATTACCGCCGTCATCAAGAAGGTGAGCAAAACAATGTACACATTTGCTCCGTAAAGCGCAAGGTCAAACTTCGTTAAGCTACGTTCTTTAATACTTTGCCAAAGTAATGGAAAAAAATAACGACGAGCTACAGTGAAGTGTCCTTGCATCCAGCGCAGACGCTGTCTTGAAGAGGCCTTGAAAGTTAGAGGCTTCTCATCAAATACCTTTGCGTCATAGTTGAACTTAGGATATACACCATGAGATGCACTGCGCATCGTAAACTCCAGATCCTCAACCAAGCTTGTAGCTCCCCAGCCCATCTCTTTAAGGAGATTGGTCTCGAAACACATTCCTGTTCCGCCAAGGAAGTTCGCCATATTCAAATTATGGCGTGAAAGTTGCCACAAACGGTTAATATACCAATACGACACACCATACGCTGCAGTAATCCAGGAATCTTCTGGATTCTTGGTGTCAATATAACCTTGAATAACACGCGCTCCTGAACAAAGATCATTATTCATCTCCATCAGAAATTCAGTATGTGCCAGATTATCGGCATCAAACATTACAACTGCGTCATATTGACGCTGCATGCCCCAAAGCTCCTTGAGCATCCATTCAATGGCATAACCTTTACCACGTAGATTCGGGTTAGTACGGACACAAGCGTTCATTCCGTGCTCTCTAACGATGCGAGCTGTGCCATCTGTACAATTGTCACAAATTACAAATACGTCAAACAGTTCTGAAGGATAGTTAAGCTGCTTCAGGTTCTCCATTAAAGCGCCGACGACTTCTTCCTCGTTATGTGCAGCAACAAGTACTGCAAATGTTTTTTCTGGCTTATACTTTGTCTTTGTCTTTTTCTTGTGCAGACCAAATAACGAAAAGGTAAACTGATATACTGCGATTGCTGCCAAGATCACTTGGAGCGTAACAAACAGTGCGTCTGTCATGACCTTTTGATGCCCCCTTTTTTCACTCTCGGTGTTCTTTTTTTTCTCTCTAGCTTGCTTGACGTTCCTTCTGACCCTTTTGTTGCATCCCTTAACAATAGACCAAGAGTATTCTTATTCTAGGCAGACTTCACAATTTTTATATGTGTTGTTTAAAAGAATTGTATGGATTCCATTTATTTGGATCCTTATTTATCTCTTACCCTTTTAAACATGTTTAGTCCGCTTGAATCATTGTACGGCGTTAGCGGCTCTAAGTCAAAACTAGCAAATTTCTAGCAAAACTGAGCTTTTCCTTGAAATGGACTACCTTTAAAAAGTATGATTAAGACAGATCTAATGCTAAAGAACGGACTGCTCATAAGCACCTGTTATCGGTAGCCGACTGGCGGAGGGACAAGATATGAGACATTTATTCATGAAGCTACATCTCTGGGAGCGGCACCTTTTTAAGTGGATCAACGGACGAATGCATAATCGTTTTCTGAACTTTTGGCTCTTCTATCTCACTCATTTGGGTGGAGCTACAAGCACAATTGTTATCAACATACTGATATGGGCATTTGCTCCTCAGCCATGGAGAACCGCTAGCCTGCAAGCAATGACGGCTCTAGCTGTTAGTCATTTGCCCGTTGCTGTCGCCAAAAAACTGTATCCACGCATGCGGCCTTATCTGGCGCTACCGGATACGAACACATTTCGTAATCCATTAAAGGATCATTCTTTTCCTTCTGGTCATACTACAGCTATCTTTGCTTCAACGGTCCCATATATGGTAGCATTTCCTGCCTTGACCGTTATTCTGCTGCCGCTGGCCTGTATTGTCGGGTTTTCACGCATTTATCTGGGATTACATTATCCATCTGATGTCTTTGCAGGCTTAGTGATCGGAACCAGTGTTGCAGCGGGCACTATAGCCTTATGGATCTGAAGTATATATGGTTAAACCGGGAAAACCTTTGAGAATAGGTGAATCAAAATTGCAAAAAAAAAGAATTTTAATACTCTCAGAAGGCTTTGGCGCGGGACATACTCAAGCAGCATATGCGCTGTCGAGCAGTCTGCGCCAACTGTCACCTAATTTACAAACGAAGGTGCTAGAACTTGGGAATTTCCTAAACCCCAAAATGGCACCCATTATTCTGTCCGCTTACCGTAAGACGGTAACGACACAGCCAAAGCTGATGGGGTATGTCTACCGTCACCAGAAATCATTTAATCGTCTTACCACGCTTGCCCTGCATCGTATATTTTATACACATACCAAAAATGTTGTTATGCAGTTAAAACCTGACGTTATCGTCTGCACACATTTCATTCCGGGTGCTGTAGTATCTCGCCTTAAGAGATTGGATCCTACCTTAAAGGTGCCACTCGTAACTGTTATAACGGATTATGACGCGCATGCCAGCTGGATCAGTCCAGAGGTAGACCGTTATCTGGTATCAACACCAGAGGTTAAATCCAAATTACGCATGCGAAACATTCCTGCTGCGAAAATTCAGGTTACAGGGATACCCGTACACCCTAACTTTTGGCAGCATCCTGGAAAGCAGGAAATTCGACAGCAATTCAATCTCAGGGATATGCCAACGGTACTAGTCATGGGCGGCGGCTGGGGGATCATGAACGATCAGGTTGTAAATGCCTGTCTGGCGGAATGGCGTGAGAAGATTCAGATTGTTTTCTGTCTCGGCAAGAATGAAGAGCTGCTTCAGGAAATGAAAGAAGACTCACGTTATAATCATCCTAATATATCCTTGATCGGCTTTACGCGTGAGATTGACAAGCTGATGGAGGTGTCCGATCTGCTCGTCACGAAGCCGGGTGGAATGACCTGCAGTGAAGGGCTCGCTAAAGGAATACCGATGCTTTTCTATAACCCTCTGCCCGGGCAGGAGGAGGAGAATTGCCGCTATTTTACCGCAGCAGGTTTCGGAGAGCCGATAGAGTCTTTAGACGTAGTCGTAATGTGGATGGAACGTCTATTAAACAACTACGAGGATGTGCAGAATAAGCGAAAACGTCATCTTGAGGAAATCGCCCGTTACCACCCTTTGCAATGTGCTCAGAGCATTATCGAATTACTGGAATAATTAATTTTAAAAGCGGCAGCCTCCAAACCACTTGAAGGCTGCCGCTTTATTATTGAAGCACATCTTTTGGAGCAGTGCTTTGTAACTACAACCGATATTTGTCCAAACGGGTAGCTTGATACTGCTTGAGCGCTTCCGCACCTACAATGGCCTCACAACGATGGATATTCACGCCACGTCCGACAAATTTCGTCTCGTATTCCGTCATAATATGGTCCTCATTTATGATGCCGTCCGCATGTAGGTCTAACGAGATATTTTTCATCTGTAAACCGAAGTCCGCAAATGCATTTAATGAGAATTCAAATAGGCTTCGAGAATCTGTTTTCAAATGAATTTCACCTAAGTCGCTTAGCAGCCCCCGATATTTGTCAAGAAAACGCGGGTGTGTCAAACGACGACGAGCATGCTTACTCTTTGGCCACGGATCACTGAAGTTAAGATAAATTCGTTCCAGCTCTCCTGGAGCAAATACTTCCTCTGCATAATCAATATTGGCGAGTGCCAATTTCAGGTTGGGCGGCGTCTCATGACCTGCCGGCTCCCATACTACTCTAGCCTTATCTCCAGCACGGCGGATCAGCTCATCATACATATCAACGCCGATAAAATTAATATCGGGATATTTGAAGCTCATTTGGCTGATAAACTGTCCCTTGCCCATTCCGAACTCCACATGGATCGGATGATCATTTCCGAACAGCTTAGACCACTCACCTTTATAACTCCGAGGGTCAAGAATGACTAGATCGGTCTGTTCTTCCAAACTTTCACGTATTCCTTTTCTTCCGCGTAAACGCATAGGTATTCCTCCGATTATCTCTTATACGATAACTGTCACTTGCAATATTGTGCCGAAATTGTCCCGAAAAGTAAAGGGATTGGGGTAAAAAAGAAAAAGGAATTCTCTGGCTCAGCTCTTAAATGAGCTATCCAGGGGAATTCCTTCGTTGTGTATATTTGGAATTAAGGCTCATTCTTGTCCGGTAGATTAGGACTACTTTGTGTTTGAGCTTGTAGCAAATGTCTTTTTTTCGAATGCGTTGCGAATTTTACGCTGTGCATCTGTCTTGATCTTAGGGTTGCCGTTAAATTCCACGCCTGTTAGTGCAAGGGCTTCATCTGGCGTTAAGTGGACTTCAATCGAATCTTTACCCTCAGCATATACCGTTTGAGAATTCATTGCTATCACCTCACGGTTATTATTATGGATCGGACGACACGAAATTATGAACTCCTGGCTGAATTTCTTTAAGCCACAGCAGCTTTTCACACTCTGAATATAACATACTATGTAAGCATTTTCAAGTTGAAAGCGCCTTACTTTCGGCCTATTTTTCATGCCAGTACCGGGAGTGAATGTTACGCCGAGCTCTGTTTTTTGATACAATGTATTGGATTATAAAAAACGGCTGTGTGTTCTTTTATAAGGATGCCATCCGTCTCAGAAAAATATAAGGATACTTTTCCATGTTTATATTTTCAGAAAGGAGCTCCTCGTGTCTAATCTTCAATACACTACTCCTCCGCAGCTTTGGGGAGATAAACGTTTTCATACCTGGAATTACGAAATGCGTGAACATTTGAACACCAAGGTATTCAAAGTTATGCTTGATGCAGGCTTTACCTGTCCCAACCGTGACGGCTCCATCGCTAAAGGTGGTTGTACTTTTTGCAGTGCCAGAGGTTCTGGTGATTTTGCGGGAAGTCGCCGAGATGATCTCGTCACCCAATTTAATAATATCCGTGACAAGCAGCATCTAAAATGGCCAAATGCTAAATACATCGGATATTTTCAGGCCTATACGAATACGTACGCTCCGGTCGAAGAGCTTAGAGAATATTTCGAAGTGATTTTACAGCAGCCAGGTGTCGTTGGACTATCTATTGCTACACGGCCTGACTGTTTGCCGGATGATGTTGTCGAATATTTGGCAGAGCTAAACGAGCGCACGTATCTGTGGGTAGAGATGGGGCTCCAGACTATACACGACTCCACTTCTGAGCTAATTAACCGGGCTCACGACAGCCAGTGTTATGTGGATGCTGTTGAGAAGTTGCGGCGTCACGGCATTCGTGTCTGCACCCATATCATTCACGGTCTCCCACAGGAGACGCATGAAATGATGCTTGAAACGGTATCTGCTGTGGCTCGCATGGATGTACAAGGAATTAAGATTCACCTTCTACATCTCATGCGTAAAACACCAATGGTGAAGCAATACGAAGCTGGGTTGCTACGATTCATGGAACAGGACGAGTATGTGAAGCTCATTGCCGATTCACTCGAAATTTTGCCCCCTGAAATGATTGTACATCGCTTGACTGGAGACGCTCCTCGGGATCTCTTAATCGGACCGATGTGGAGCCTCAAGAAATGGGAAGTGCTAAATGCCATTGACGATGAGCTAGTTGCTCGTGATACTTGGCAGGGTAAGTATTGGAGGAAGAGCTAATGGGCTTTATGTCCGTTTTAAGCTTTGCTCATAAATTAATCTCTGAGCGGTTAACTTTAGGTGATCGTGCGATTGATGCCACTGTGGGTACTGGTGCTGATACGCTTTTTCTAGCCAAAACAACCGGAACTCGCGGTGAAGTCTACGGCTTTGACATTCAAGCTGCAGCGCTGAACCTGGCTGAAGAGCGCCTGCGGCTTGCAAAAGAGGAAGCTCCCTCGCTCGCCACCGTCACCTTACTGGAACGTAGTCACGTCGAAATGGCTGAAGCAGTTCCAGCGAACTGGCATGGCACCGTTGGAGCTGTAATGTTCAATCTAGGCTACTTGCCTTCAGAAGATGCCGACAAGAACATCATTACTCAGCCGGGCAGCTCCATTGCAGCCTTGGAAGCTTCTCTACAGTTACTGCGTCCAGGTGGGATCATTACGGCAGTTCTTTATCCCGGCCATGCAGGCGGAGATAAAGAAGCCGCTGCTGTTGAATCTTGGGCAGAAGCTGTTTCTCAAAAGGTAGCACAAAGCATTGTTTATCGTCAGCTGCAGCGCACGGATTCACCTTATATGATTGCGCTCGAAAAGAAAAAAGGAAACCCCTCTTAAACTGTAAGCATCAAACTATTTTATATTTGGGAAGGAAGATGTAGCAATGACTCAACCATATCCTTTGAAATTTCAACCGGAGTTTAAAGAACGTGTCTGGGGAGGCCGCGCGCTGGAGAAATTCGGCCTAGACCTACCTGAAGGACATATTGGCGAAGGCTGGATGATCGCCGATCACGCGAATGGAACGTCTTCGGTGGTAAACGGAGAGTTAGCCGGTCAAGGCTTAGATCAAATTCGTGAGCAGTTCGGCCATGAATGGTTCGGAAGCAAAGGGATTTCAGAAACGGGTGGAAGATTTCCTCTACTAATCAAATTGCTGGACTGCAACGACAATCTTTCCGTTCAAGTCCACCCTACAGATGATTATGAGGGATTGCCACAAGGTGAACTGGGCAAAACAGAGATGTGGTACGTGTTAGACGCTAAGCCAGGTGCCAAAATCATCTATGGCCTTAAAGAAGGCGTGGATCGTGAAACATTGCGCGAATCACTGGAGAAAGGCACCGTTATGGATAGCCTTCAAGAAGTATCTGTCTCTGCAGGAGACTCCTTCTATATTCCAGCCGGAACCGTTCATGCGCTATGCGCTGGTGTCGTTGTAGCAGAGATCCAGCAAAATTCCGACACTACATACCGCATTTATGACTATGACCGTCCAGGCCTGGACGGAAAACCACGTGAGCTTCATATTGAAGATTCACTTAATGTTACAGCTTATGAAGGCGCCGGGGCTACTTCGATGAAGACAGATAACGCAGTCCCTGGAGAGTGGCTGCAACTTGCCGCTTCGCCATATTTTATCGTAGAAAAAGGAATCGTAAATGGTTCATGGGACCTCACCACTACAGAAGACAGCTTCACTATTCTAGTCATCTGTGAAGGCAGCGGACATCTTACTTGGGATGGAGGCTCCCAACCTTATGCTGCAGGAGAATGCTATCTGATTCCTTCCAGTCTCGGCCGTTACGCTATCGAAGGTCATTCTACTGTGCTTCGCTCTTATTTACCATAAGTCGAGAACCTTTAGGAGGAATGGACCATGAAGGAAAATAGTTTTACCCTAACGGA
Organism: Paenibacillus sp. Marseille-Q9583; assembly: GCF_976954365.1. Lineage (NCBI taxonomy): Bacteria > Bacillati > Bacillota > Bacilli > Caryophanales > Paenibacillaceae > Paenibacillus > Paenibacillus sp. Marseille-Q9583. The sequence goes on along the minus strand of NZ_CDRJTB010000014.1, from coordinate 46,379 downwards.
TCCCATAGGTGTAAATATCCATGTCTATGAATGGTTACCTGAATCCGATGTGCCAGTTAGAGGAATCGTGCAAATTTCTCACGGTATGTGTGAAACAGCTGTCCGATATGCTCGTTTTGCGGAAGCATTAACCGGAGTAGGTTATGCAGTATATGTCAATGACCACCGGGGACATGGTAAAACCGCTGGTCAAGTCGATCTGCTTGGCGATGTTGGTGAGGACGGATTCTACTGGATGCGGCGCAATCTGCTCCAGGTAGCAGCCAAAGCACTCTCCAAACATGAAGGTAAGCCCATCTTTCTATTCGCTCATAGCATGGGTTCCTTTCTGGCTCAAAAGCTGATGTGTGAAGAGGGTAACGAAATCTATGCAGGATTTATCCTAAGCGGTACAAATGGTCCTCGCGGTATGTTGCGCCTTGGAGAATCTCTGGCTAGTGCACAGCTCAAGTTAAAGGGTGAACATCACCGAAGTGTACTACTAAACAGCTTAGTATTCGGCAGTTACAACCGTGCTTTTTCTCCCGTAAGAACTGCATATGACTGGCTGAGCAGCGATGATGCGGAAGTAGATAAGTATATTGCCGATCCATTCTGCGGAGCCATTTGTACAACACGCTTTTTCCGTGGTTTTTTCCACCTCCTAAGGGAGATCCATTCCGAGGAATCACTTAGGACATTATGTACAAGTAAACCTATTTATATTTTTGGTGGGGATAAGGATCCTGTAGGGATGAGCGGCCAAGGCATTCCTCGTCTTGCGGAGTTGTACAAGAAACGAGGAATATCGGACGTAGAGTATCGGCTCTATCCAGGTGGCAGGCATGAAATGCTTAATGAGGTGAACCGGGATCAAGTTACAGCCGATGTGCTGAATTGGTTAGAACTGCATCTCCCTTCTGAGGTTACGACTACAAATTAAGAGTAAAACGAGGTTTTTCGGTTTGTTTTAGACAGAAGAGCAGCGATCCTCCCATTATTGGGGTATCGCTGCTCTTCGTTTTGGGTTGTGAGCAGCTTACATTTCTCCTTGCTCCTTTCTTCCCCTCCGCTCTCACTTTTGGCCAGTCATTACTATCCCCTTCATTTTCGGATTTAGATATCTTTTATGGCCAATCATCACTTCCCTCCACCACTTGTGAATTCAGAAGACGTTTGCGCATGTAACAAAAAGACCGCCCCCAAAGGAACGGTCTTTCCTCCCAACACAATCGCCTTATTACAAAGGCAGCGTATAATACTGAGCGCGTTGGCTCTCATTCTGCTGATACATTACGATTAGCAGTGTACGACCTTCTCGAACGGAAGGTGATTCAGCTACGGCTACAGATGAGCTAGTGGTTTGGACAGACTCTTCTAAACTACTCTCTGTAACTCCCTGTATTAATGACTCAGGAGAAGGTACAGCCCCGTCGTTAGCATCGCCTGCTTCCTCTTCCTCTGAACCCCCATCCGCCCGTAGACCGCTGATGGATTCCAGCACCGCTTCAAGCGAGAACGGTAGCACTTCAAGCACCGTATATTTTTGCAGCTCTCTTTCACTGAGTCCGGCTTCTGCCAATTGCGCAGAGATTTGACCCGGATTAGCAGCGATATCCCTCAAGTAACTCGACCAATCTGACTTATCCAGTACGAAATCCCACCAGATTTTGCGAGGCTTATACTTGTGTCCTAGGAAATAATCAAGCTTCATTAGCCCAGTAATAATATCCATAGATGGAGTCCCACGATCTATCAAGAAGGACTGCAAACGGGTAAAGAGATCTTCTAGCTGATGCCCAATCTTTTGCCAGCCTCTCTCCTCCCAGTAGTCACCGAACTCCTGAAAGAAATCAAATGGTGAATCAAACACGTGACGGATCAAGTATTTGGCTGTATGGTCCATCCGGTGGCTGTTCCAGTATTTCTCCAGCACATCCTCAAGCCGCTTCAAACGAATAATATCCGAGAAGGTCATCATATGACTGCTAAGAATTTCGTAAGGGGCATGTTCCATATACGTATACTCATATTTTGCCGCCTGTGCACGCAGACCCGTCCCGCGAAGCATTTTGAGGAATCCAAGCTGCAGCTCTTCTGGCTCCATAACGAATACATCGTTAAAGGTTTTGCGGAAGGTGGTGTAATCCTCCATTGGAAGCCCTGCAATTAAATCCAGATGCTGATCGATATTACGACTTTCCTTAATCTTCATTACCGTACGAGAGAGCTTCTTGAAATTCTGGCGGCGTTTAACAAGCTCGTTCGTCTCATCATTTGTAGACTGTACACCAATCTCAAATCTAAAGATGCCCGGAGGCGCATTGTTCGACAGGAAATCCAGAACTTCGGGCCGCATGATATCTGCTGTGATTTCAAACTGGAACACACAGCCTTGATGATTATCGATCAGGAATTGAAACATTTCCATCGCATAGTTGCGGTTGATATTGAAGGTGCGGTCCAAGAATTTAATGATTTTGGCGCCATTTTCAATTAAGTAGAGTAAATCCGACTTCACTCGTTCAATATCATAGTAACGTACGCCTACCTCAATACTGGATAAACAAAATTGACAGTTAAACGGGCACCCACGGCTTGTCTCAAAATAAACAATACGTTTGCTCAGATCTGGAATATCCTCTGGAAAACGATGCGGTGTAGGCAGCGTATTTAGATCGCTTTTGGGACGAGGTGGATTTACAATGATCTCCTCTCCCTTACGATAAGCAGTTCCGTACACAAAATGAAATTTCCGGTCGTCTCTCAGCTCCTGCAGCAGATGATGGAACGTCTCTTCTCCATCTCCGTTGACGATAAAATCAATGCCAGCTTCTCTCTTCATCCAATGCAGCGGCTCATAAGAAACTTCCGGTCCTCCGAGAACAATCGTAACCTCAGGCATCACTTGCTTAAGAATTCCGATCAGCTTGAGCGTCTCTTCGATATTCCATATATAACAGGAGAAGCCAATCACATCTGGCCGTTTCTGAAACAAGTCGGACACGATATTCATCACGGGATCTTTAATGGTGTACTCCACCAAATGAATATCTTTAAATTCATGCTCACTGTAAGCTTTAAGCAAACGGATCGCCAGTGAGGTATGGATATATTTTGCGTTTAGCGTGGTCAGAACGATTTTCAATGCTACACGACCTTTTCTACATTTCATTTTGAAAAAACTCTAGGAATGCCTTACCATACTTCCGGTATTTCACTTCCCCGACACCCTTTACCCTCAGCATTTCCGCTTCGGTCTGCGGGCAAACCACACTCATCTCACGCAGCGTGGCATCATTAAAAATAATATATGAGGGCACATGCTCACGTCCCGCCAACTCTCGCCGGATCAGACGCAGCTGCTCAAAGACAGTCTCATTGACTGCCGAAGGTGACAGGTCATGCCCGCGGCTACGAACTCGCGTACCAGATGCCGCACCTGCTCGTGATGGCCGAGCTACTCGCTGCATGACCTCACGCTGTCCGCGCAGTACCTCAGCAGCCAAAGGCTGGAGCCGCACTACGGGGTATTGTCCTTCAGACAAAGCAAGATATCCCTCTGAGATGAGCACATTGATGCTCTCTGAGATCTCCTTCTCTGTCCGGCTCGACATCGCCCCATGCGTTGGCAGCTTGTCAAAACCATATTGCATCACCTTCTGATTACGAGAACCTTTCAGCACAGAAGCCACCAACGCAACTCCATAACGTTCCCGCATACGGTGAATGCAGGAGAATATCTTCTGCGCATCTACGGTCATATCTACAAGCTCTCGTTCATCTGTACATGAGCTGCAAATGCCGCATAACTTGTCCTCATGCTCCTCCCCGAAATAATCCAGCTGGGCACTGCGCAAGCAGCGGGTAGTATAACAATAATCAATCATTTGCTGAAGCTTGCGATATTCGTTAGCTTTACGGTCCGTATCCTGCGGATTCTGCTCGATCAGGAACTTTTGCGTCATAATATCCTGCGCGCTAAAAAGCAAAATACATTCACTCGGCTCCCCGTCACGTCCAGCACGGCCCGCTTCCTGAACATAAGCTTCCATATTTTTGGGCATATTATAATGAATTACGTACCGGACATTGGATTTATCAATCCCCATCCCAAAAGCGTTGGTGGCCACCATGACCCGGATATCGTCATATAGGAAGCCTTCCTGGCTATCTGCCCGCTCCTGATCATTCATACCTGCGTGATAGCGGCCTGCCGCTATTCCTGAAGCCTGCAGCCTTTGATATAAATCATCCACTTCTTTGCGTGTAGCCGCATAAACAATACCCGGCTGATGAGAATGCGTTGCGGTGTAATCCATGACGAATTCCCGCTTATTCTCTCCACGTAGCACAGACATCGCTAGATTATCTCTTCCGAGTCCAGTCATGAAAATACCCGGCTCGCGCAGACGTAGCAGCCGAACCATATCCTCCATAACCTCTGGTGTTGCCGTCGCTGTAAATGCAGCCAAGATTGGCCGTTCTGGCAGCTCGTTCACAAAAGGGGATACCGACAAATAGCTTGTACGGAAATCATGTCCCCACTGAGATACACAGTGCGCCTCATCCACAGCCACGCAGGAAATCGCCAGCTCAGCCATCTCCAGTCGGAACCAGTCCAGCTCTAGCCTTTCGGGCGCGACATAAAGCAGCTTCAAATCGCCGCGACGGGCAGCCCGAATCCGCTCATTTACTTCTTTCCCGCTTAACGTGCTATTAATAAAGGCTGCCGGAATACCTGCCGTGGTTAACGCATCGACCTGATCCTTCATCAGAGAGATCAATGGTGAGATCACCAGTGTCAGCCCAGGAAGCAGCAGTGCGGGAACTTGATAGCAAATCGATTTCCCACCTCCCGTAGGAAGAATACCGAGTGTGTCGCGACCTTCCAGCAAGTTCTGAACAATCTTCTTCTGACCATCCCGAAAATCCGGATAACCGTAATATTTTTGCAGCTCAGCCTGCGCCTGTTCAATAGTAGGTGCTTGCATCATCATATCTCTCATAACTCCTTAAGCGTTTCTATCTTTAGTTTAGCGGTCAAAAGTGTATTGAGCAACACTCCTTAACTATGGTCACCATGTTCTTCCTTTGAAATATTTACATAAAAGGCCTTTTTTTAAGCCAAGCTTTAAGAAGAGAGATTTCATAGAAGGGTGGAGCGACCGTGCAAAATTGGAAACAAAAATATACCTCTTTTAAACATAAGCCTGCACGCAAAGAGTCCTCTGCCCAGGACAATCGTCCGGTAAAGCCACTGGATTCCAGCCTGGAGAGCAATATAAGCTTCATTCAACAAGTCTTTGGAGAAGACAGCGATCTTATAGTCCGTAACTTCAAGGTGTACGGTAGACATGATGCGGCTATTATCTTTTTTTCTTCTGTGGTGGACCAGAATCAAATTCAGAACTATGTTTTAAAGCCATTAATGAATGTTTCCTCTGATCTCTCAGAAATTCCAAAAGATCTAAAGGATTTACCTGATTACATCTGGAGTATGACAGTACAAGTAACACAAGGTAACCGTACTAAGGATATAAATACTCTAGCCTCTATCTTGTTGGAGGGAAATGTAGTTCTCATCATAGATGGAATGGATCAGGCACTTTACTTCAATCTGCGTAAAATTGAGCATCGTAGCATTGAGCAACCTCAAACTGAACAAGTCATTCGTGGTTCACGTGATGGGTTTATAGAGAATTTAGAATCTAATCTCTCCTTGCTTCGTTACCGACTGCAAACTCCAGATTTCCGTGTAGTAACTGCGCCTCTTGGCGTACGGACACGTTCAAAAGTAGCCGTTTGTTATATCGAAGGAATAGTCGATCCAGGACTAGTTCAAAAGGTGATGAAGAGATTATCAGCAATAAATGTAGACGGCATCCTTGATGCGGGGTATATCGAGCAATTCATAGAGGATCATCCACTTTCCCCGTTTCCACAGGTTCAGCCAACCGAACGTCCAGATAAATCAATAGCCTCTTTATTAGAAGGACGAGTCATCATCCTTGTAGAAGGCTCACCATTCTGCCTCATCGTCCCGGCGCTTTTCAATCAGTTCTTTCAGACGATGGATGACTATACAGAACGTTTTGTTGTAGGAAGCCTCCTAAGAATGATCCGCCTGATCGCATTATTATTTTCCCTTTTCTTTCCTGCCTTATATGTATCCATTATCTCTTTCAATCCTGAGCTATTGCCGACAGAGTTCGCCGTAGCAATAACTGGTGCAAGAGCTGGCGTACCCTTTCCAGCTGTATTGGAAGTTCTGATTATGGAAGTCTTCATGGAGGTGCTGCGAGAAGCAACCATTCGCTTACCGCAAATGATTGGCGGGGCTCTTTCTATTGTAGGTGTGCTTGTCATTGGTCAGGCAGCCGTAGCAGCAGGTCTGGCGAGTCCAACTACCGTAGTTGTTATCGCTATAACGACCATAGGGTCTTTTGCCACACCCGCTTACAATGCCGCAATCTCTTCAAGAATGCTTAGATTTCCATTGATCATATTGGCAGGCTGCTTTGGCCTGTACGGAGTCATGCTTGGCACTATTGTTATTGTTAACCACTTATTATTCCTGGAATCCTTTGGCGTTCCCTACATGACACCCTTTGTGCCTACGATATGGAAGGACCTTAAGGATAGTATCGTTCGGGTACCTTTATGGTGGATGCGAAGTCGCCCAAGCTTTCTCAATACACCTGATCCTGATCTTCTTGCGAAGGATATCCCCAAAATGCATACCGATCTGATTTATAAGGAGAAAAGTGAAGCAGATGAATAGTAACCGCCCCATAACAACGATCCAAGTCATGGCTGTAATCATCAGTACGATTATAGGCATAGGAATCTTAAGTATTCCTCGTTATATGGCTGAAGCCGGAGACAGTGGTGCACCGCTTGTAACTGCTTCTGGCGTACCTGTTGCTTTTTTGGGTTACTGGTTTACAGCGGTTGTCTGCCGAAAATTTCCCAACGAAACGTTGTTCGTATTCAGCCGCCGCCTTCTCGGAACTTGGCTCGCAGATACTTTCTCCATGCTTATTTCTTTGTTTTTTGCTTTCTCTGCCGGGATCACCATGCGCCAATTCGGAGAAGTATGTGTTGCGGTTGTCTTTAAAAAGACACCCATCGAAGCAGTAATTCTCTTAATGCTCCTACTGGTTGCCTTATCAATCCGTAGAAATATCGTAAAATTCACTTATGTACATGTTTTTTATTTACCCTTTATTCTATTATCCGTTATCGCAATTATATTGGTAGCTATGAGAAATGTTGATGTTCTGAACCTGCTACCCCTCACCGGAAATTACACCACCTTTTCAAGCTTTTCTAAAGGAACGATTACGTCCGCTGGCCTTTATCAAGGCACATTTGTCATCATCCTGCTGGTTCCTCTAATGAAAAAACCTCAACAGATCCTTAAAGCAGGCACTATTGCGCTTGGTATCATTGGATTCATTTATGTAATGATCGTTTGGGTCACTTTAGGCATGTTTGGAGCTCAAGAAACCAAATTACTTTCCTATCCAACCCTAGAAGCAGCTCGCTCCATATCCATCGGCGCAGGACTATTAGAACGATTTGATGCTCTTTTTATAATAATTTGGGTAGTTTCTATATTCACTTCCATCTTTACGAACTACTACTTAGCCGCATACTCTCTGCAACAAGTGCTGCGGCACAAGGATCACCGCCTAATATCCAGTTTCTTACTTCCACTTATCATCACTTTTTCACTTTTGCCTAGAAATATATTTCAGGTCTATTCATTTGCTAGCATTACAGCGATAATCGGTTTGATTTTTTTGACCTTCTATCCTCTTTTATTATGGTTAGTCTCTTTAATCCGAAATAAAGGAGCCATTACTCATGAATAAAAAAATTTACAAGCGTGTAGTTCTTATATTTATCCTCTCACTCATGTCTGGCTTACTCTCGGGGTGCTGGGACCAGCTTGAAATAGAAGACCGTGCATTGGTACTAGGGTTATCCATTGATTCCGTCCCTCCAGACAGCAAAACAAATGATGACCAAACCACTCATCTTAAAAGCGCAAATATTAACCTACCCCAAATTCGTGTAACCGCCCAAATTGCGGTTCCGGGAAGAGTTCCACTCGGACCAGGCAGTGGGGGTGAAGCCGGAGGCGGAAATCAAAATCCAGTATGGGTCGTAGAAGTATACGGATACACATTAGATGACGCCATGAACAATTTGCAGCAGCAAATTTCTGATCCACGTTATCTAATTCATTTACGAGTGATTATTATTAGTGAGGACATAGCAAGAAAAAGCATGGATGACTTAAATGATTATTTGCGGCGAAATCCAGAAGTTCGTCGCCGGACCTGGCTGCTAGTATCCGAAGGGGAAGCTGCCAAATTCATGAATATTAATCCTCCGCTGCAGCGAGTGCCGACCCTTTACATCCTCTCCACCATGGAAAAAGCAGTGACATCGGGAAAATTTCCCGCTGATTATATAGGTGTATTCTGGTCAGCAGATTCCAAATGGGGCGAAAGTGGTTATCTGCCTTACGTCTCATTACATCAGGAAGACAATATCATGATTAAAGGCCTAGCTTATTTTAGCGGCGGGTTAATGGCGGGTTCGACGATTCCTATAGAAATCGGTGCATATATGTCCATGAAGGGGATTAATCCCGGGGGATACTCCGATCTTTTCAATGCTGAAGAATTCGGTCCGGTAATGCTCAAGGTCAACGACCGTTTCACGAGAGTGAAAGTTCAATTCAAAGAGGGCAAACCTCATATCACCTATAACCTCTCTTTAGAGGCGGCTCTAGATGAGCATTTACGTAGTGATATCCCTATCAGTTCCAGCCGTTCTTTAGAAAAGATTGAAGATATCTTTCAAAAGAGAGTGATCGGTATTTTCAACCACCTTATCGAAGAAACTCAACAAGCGCATTCCGATGTCTTTGGCATGGGTGAATATATTCGTGCATATGCTCCCTCCTACTGGAAAGCCCATGTTCGTGACAAACATGACTGGGAGCAGCAGTATTCCAATCTCAGTATTGAAGTTAAGTTGAAAATTCACATCGACAGAGTAGGTCTTAAACAAAATTAAATGACCTTTATAGGAGGCTCTACTATGTTCTATCACCAGCTAACCTACGTAATTGTTGCGTTACTGATCTCCAGTGTTCTGCTGCTTACTGTGGATACTAAAATATATGCAGTCAATGCTATGCACCGAGAAAAGAAATACGCTAATGTGATCGGTTGGATATATTTCAGCTTATTCCTGCTGATAGGACTAGCTCAGCTATTCTATCTATAAATCGAATTCGTTTCTTGCTGCCCTTCACATAGTATTTCTTAACCGCCCATGGTATATTGAGGAGTACAATATTAAAGGACGGAGAATGCAGTCATGAACACAAGAAGAAATCCTAAAGAAACAGCCAAAAGAGGTACTCGTTCCCACAGCAAGCCAAATGGCAAGCTTAATCATAAAGCTAAAGCACCCGCAGCGCCCAAGTCTTTTTCAGTAAATGAACCTTCTGAGCTGTTACCATTCTTACTCATCCATATCACAGGTCGTGGACGAAATGCTATTAAATCTATCCTCTCGCGTGGACAAGTAGCAGTGAATGGCAAAGTAGTCACACAGCATAATTTTCAATTGCATCCGGGTCAAACTGTGACGATTGATCAAGAAAAGCCTGTACAAGTAGCGGAAATGATCGGACTCACCATCGTCCATGAAGATGATGATCTAATCATTATTCAGAAGGATGCTGGACTGCTGTCGATTGCCACTGCCGAAGAAAATGAATTAACAGCTTACCGCCAGCTTATGGAGCATGTCCGCATCAGCAATCCTAAGAATCGAATTTTTGTCGTGCACCGCTTGGACCGCGATACATCTGGGGTAATGATGTTTGCCAAAAGCGAACGGATCCAGCAAGCACTGCAAACTACGTGGAAGGATACCGTGAAAGAACGTTCTTACGTAGCTCTAGTCGAAGGCGCCGTTAAAAGACCTGAAGGTACAGTGAGCTCTTGGCTAAAAGAGACCTCTACCCTGAAAATGTACTCCAGTCCACATGAAGGCGATGGTCTACATGCGATCACACATTATAAGCTCATTCAGGCGAACCGCCACTTCTCGTTGCTTGAGGTAAAGCTTGAAACTGGACGCAAAAATCAGATTCGTGTTCATATGGCAGATATCGGCCATCCGATTGCAGGAGACAAGAAGTATGGTGCAGAGACCAAAACGGTAGGCCGTCTCGGTCTGCATGCTCGTGTACTTTCTTTTATTCATCCTGCTACAGGAGAGTTAATGACCTTCGAAAGCCCAATTCCGAAGACATTCCTGAAATATACCGCACCTGCACCTACGAACTAACAAGATCACAGTGAATACCCATTCATCCTAAGGGGGCTGATTACAGTGGAGCTTACTACACTACAATCGCTACAATAACTTAACAAAGAATGGGTGATTAGCTATGACAACAGCACATCATTATGAATGTATTGAACGTTTACCCACGACTGAGGAGCATGCCTCCTTATGGGAAGCTGTCGGTTGGGGGAACGTGAATACGGAAATGACCGCAGCCTCTCTGGCTCATTCGGTGTATGGTATGGTCGTTGTACAGGAAGACAAGGTAATCGGTATGGGGCGGATCGTCGGCGATGGTCATATGTATTTCTATATTCAGGACGTAGCCGTGCTTCCCGGATTTCAGGGCCAAGGCATTGGTAATGTCATTATTGAGCAGCTAATACACTATATTCGATCTCATTGTTTTTCTGGCGCGTTCGTCGGACTTTTCGCATCACATGGGAATGATACCTTTTACGGACGATACGGCTTTCAGAATCACGCCCCCGGTATGACGGGCATGTTCAAGGTCATGGAGTAACAAGCGAAAGATGCCCGGTCCATATGGTCCCTGGGCATCTTTTTCACTTCTATTTAGATCATGTTACAATACTAATAAACAAAAGAAGGTGCCATTATTGTTCCATCCTACTGTCTTCGATAATATAAAAATTGCTTTTGAGAACCAAATCTACGATTACGATAATTTGGACGGAATTCTAGTAGTTACGGATCGTTCCGACCTTCTGAATATGGCATTGATGTCCAGAGAATTTAGCCTTTCCTTCCAATTGACGACTGGCAGGAGCGTAACCGCCGAAGTCTTTCTTACTTCATCTGTGAAAGATCTTAGCGATGAAATATTGGAAGTGCCTAACACAGATCCCGGCTGCAATCTTTCGTTACGTTTTTATATGGAAATCGAAGATATCCCTGCTGAATGTCAAGCGATTGAGAGTATTCTCAAAGCGATATGGGGACCTGAATTCCAGCCCGTGCAGTCTTTAAGCTTCATTTATGGGCAAGAAGGCGAAACCTACAATAACTGCATCGAGCTGCGATTCAAAAGGCAAATCACGGAGGAGCAGATGGAGGATATTCCGAACCTGCTGAATCATCTGCTGCAAAGTGTAGAAGAATTGGAATCTTTCTCTGTATAATCCCTACGGTACACCGTTCGTACTTTGGAAAAAGAGGTGAGCAAGAAATGAAATTCCTGCCTGCTGCCAAAAGTAACCGTTGGTTTATCTGGATGGCTGTTTATGGTGTTTTTCTGTGGCTACTTTTCATTCTGCACAGATTCGTTATGATGGCTCATACATTGGATGTCACACTCTTGCTGCGCTTCGCACTCTTTTCCATTGTCGTATCTGGTATCGTTAACGTCTTAGCATGGTTCGGAGCTCGTCTACTCTGGTTAATCACTACAACAGGAATACTCATCGGTTCGGTAATTATGCTTAGCTACACCTATAGAGAGATGTCCGGTTGGGAGGATCTGGCGGGATTTCTGGCTTTTTTCTTTTTTACAAGTGGCGGATTTGCACTCGGTTTATTGGCGGAAGGAATTCGTCTGCTGGTTAAGCAGTGGCCGAAAGCTTGAATGGAGGAGATGATCGATCGTTGTCCAATTCTTTTCTCACCAAAAATGCATTGTCCCATTCCTTAAAAGAACTAATGGAACATACGTCGCTCAATAAAATTACAGTCAAACAGCTCGTGGACCATTGTGGACTAAATCGTCAAACTTTCTATTATCATTTTCAAGATATATTTGATTTGCTGGGTTGGATCTATAAGACTGAGGCTGTAGAAAGCATCGCCCAGTATCGTAGCTACAGTACGTGGACGGACGGTTTTTATAGAATCTTCTGCTATATCGAACGGAATAAACCTTTTTGCTGCAATACCTTGAACTCACTGGGCAGAAATCATCTGGATGCGTATCTATACGAAGTGACTAATGATCTCATTATGGGTGTCATAAACGAACTGTCCACTGAGATGGAGGTTAGTCAAGAAGATAAGCATTTCATTGCTAATTTCTATACGCTAGCCTTCACAGGCCTTGTTATTCAGTGGATGAGAGACGGGATGAAGGAACATCCGGATCATATTATCGAGAAACTAAGTGTACTCATTGAGGGAAATATTCTTAAAGCCTTGCACAAATATGAGAACAAACCGTTGTAACCTTTGGGTTGCAGCGGTTTTTTTTGATATATAAGAAAGTATAAATTCCCCACTATACTTTATGTCTTATATTTTTCGCATAAATACCTACCGTCCTTATAAGGACGCCCAAGGTATTTATGCTTATCAAAAAACTAGACACATGGACCATAATGACTAAAATCCATACACTCTAAAAGGTTTGATTATACCTTCGGAATTGGAGTTGGTTTACATTAAGAGTGTGATTATTTCAACAACAACTTGGAGGCGACCATTGTGAAAAAAGAGTACGGTAATAAACAGGTTTATTTTGTCGGTGGCGGAATTGCATCCTTAGCGGGCGCGGCTTACCTGGTCAGAGACTGTGACTTTCCGGGACAGAACATTCACATTATTGAAGAGATGAAGATTCTCGGTGGCAGCAACGACGGCGCAGGTGACGCTGAGCACGGTTATGTCATTCGCGGTGGCCGGATGTTAAACGATGAGACCTATGAGAATACATGGGATCTACTCATGTCGATTCCCTCCCTCGACCATCCTGAGAAATCCGTTAGAGAAGAGATTATAGAATTCGATACCGCCAATCCAACACATGCTAACACTAGACTCGTTAATCAGAGCGGTGAGGTGGAAGATGTATTATCCATGGGCTTCGATATGGCTGACCGGCTTGCGATGGGTAAATTGATTATTACACCAGAAGAAAAAATGGGAAAAGCCCGGATTAACGACTGGTTTGGTCCACACTTTTTCACCACGAACTTCTGGTATATGTGGGCTACTACTTTCGCCTTCCAACCTTGGCATAGCGCTGTAGAGCTTAAACGATATATGATTCGCTTCGTTCATGAGTTCCCAAGAATTCAAACCCTGGAAGGCGTAACCCGCACTCCATATAACCAGTATGATTCCATCATCTTACCTATGCACAAATATCTCGAAGGCTTCGGCGTAGACTTTACACTGAAATGTACAGTAACTGACCTGCAGTTCAAAGACGGAGATGGCATTACCGTAACCCAAATGAACGTCCTGCGCCAAGGTGTCCCAGACGTTATTAATATAAGCGAAGATGATATCGTAATCGTCACGAACGGCTCCATGACTGAAGGATCAAGCCTTGGATCCATGACCTCTGCCCCACGTCTCAATGGAAAGGGTAGCTCATGGAAGTTATGGGAGAACATCGCCGCCAAAAAAACAGGTCTCGGCAATCCATCCTCCTTCGATGATCATGTCGATGGTTCGAAATGGGAGTCCTTTACCGTGACCTTCCAAGATTCCAAATTCTTCGATCTTATGGAGAAATTCACTCGTAATCGTGCAGGTACTGGCGCATTGGTTACCTTTAAAGATTCGAGCTGGTTAATGTCCGTTGTCTTAGCTTTCCAACCGCATTTCCGCAATCAACCAGAGCATGTAAAAGTATTCTGGGGTTACGGTTTGTACCCTGACAACGTAGGAGACTTCGTGAAGAAGAAAATGAGTGAATGTACCGGTAAAGAAATTATGGAAGAATTAATCGGTCATCTTCATTTCGAAGAACATAAGGACGAGATCATGGCAACTGCTAATTGTATTCCATGTATGATGCCTTATATCACTTCACAATTCATGCCTAGATTAAATAGCGACCGACCTAAAGTAGTTCCTGAAGGCTCCACTAACCTTGCCTTCGTTGGCCAATATTGCGAAATTCCAGATGATGTTGTATTCACGGAAGAATACTCTATCCGAGCAGCAAGAACTGCAGTATACACATTGCTCGGCATTAACCGGCCTATCGAGCCAATCAATCAGCATCAGTACGATGTCCGCACCTTGTTCACAAGCTTTATCACTTCTTTTAGATAAACACATCATAAAGAGACAAGCGCTTCTGGATAGATTCAGGGGCGCTTGTCTTTTTGGTGTGTAAAACTTGATTTAATATGAACTCTCCATTCCAGGTGAAATCGTGTGTATGTTAAGCTCAACATGAATTTCAAAAGAATGGATGAGAAATTTATGTATATAGTGAATGGAAATTTAGTCATACGCAATGCAACAGTAAATGATGTCCCCCTCTTATACAGTTGGTGGAACGACGGAAAGATTATGGCACATGCCGGCTTTCCAAATGGCATCGGCTGCACAGAGCAGGATATATTGGAGAACCTTCTGGCTGACACCGATCTTAATCGTCGCTTGATACTGGACATCGATGGTGTTCCATTAGGAGAAATGAACTACAGAACCATTGCCGACGGCACTGCAGAAATTGGCATCAAAATCTGTGATTCTAATGCACAGGATAAAGGCTTTGGAACTGTATTTTTAACGATGCTGATTAACTTCTTATTTGTGAATATGGGCTATCGCATAATCGTTCTCGATACCAATGCCAAGAATTCAAGAGCTCAGCATGTATATGAGAACATTGGCTTCCGTAAAGTTGCCCTTCATTTGAATTCGTGGAGAAATCAACTCGGAGAATGGCAATCTTCTATTGATTATGAATTAACAAGAGCAGAGTTTCGGAACTAAAAAAGAAGAAATGGAAACTTCTCCATCTCTTCTTCTCCACACTATACAAACTTTATATATTGCAAGATCCGTCCGCGCAGCCATCATCCGTGGATACTTCGGATTTTCCATTGCCAACCACCTGCAGCGTTGGTCCTGCTTGCTCCTCCGCCCATACGGTATCCAACACCTCTGTAAATACAGGTCCTGGCTGAGCACCGGATAACGCATATTTATTGTTGAACACGAAGAATGGTACACCGGTAATATTAAGGCGGCTTCCTTCTTCGATATCGCCGTTCACTTCAGCTGTGTAAGCATCTGTCTCCAGCATTGCCGAAACTTCTGCCTGATCCAGCCCTACCTCAGCAGCAAGTGTAGCAAGTACACTGCGGTCTCCAAGATTCAATGAATCTGTAAAGTAGGCACGTAGCAAACGTTCGGACATTTCTGCACCTTTTCCTTTTGAGCTTGCAAAGTGACTCAGGCGATGACTATCGAAAGTATTCGTATGCTTCATCGTATCGAATTGGAAATCCAATCCCACATCTTGGGCTTGCTCAGCTAACTGAGCATTCATTGCTTTTGCTTTTTCAATCGTCATACCGTATTTGGAAGCCAGCATTTCATGAATACTCTGAGTCTCATTCAATTTTGCATGAGGATCCAGTTGAAAACTACGGAATACCACTTCTACTTGATCTCTGTTCGGGAACTGACTCAGCGCATTCTCCAAACGTCTTTTACCAATATAACAAAATGGACATGCATAATCGGACCAAATATCTATTCTCATGAAAAAAACCTCCTAATATTATTGTTCATTTGTAACTGCTGAATAAGATTGATAACTAAATATTCGTCGCTTACTATTATATAGTTAAAAACCGAAAAATACAAACTTAACTTTTATTTTCAAAAAATCTCATTAGACCTGAACCCCAACTAAAAGTATACGAAAGTGGTATATACGCTCTTCTTCAGGAACGATAGAATCAAGGTAACCATTTCGCCGGAAGATTACATTCAGATTAGCGGACGAAAGAAGTCCTGAAGGGAGATTCAAGAAATGTATGATCTATCTATAGTGATTCCTACCCGTAACCGAATTGACGACCTTACGGTGTGCATAGTATCCATTGGCAAGCAGACACAGCTTGAGGACATCTCCATCGAGCTATGGATTGTGGACGACGGTGAGATCCCTGAGGAAAGATTAGCATATTATCGTGAAATACTAACTGGATTACCGCAGGCTAAACTTCATTATCATCGCAAAACTAAGCCTGGTCTCTGGCTTTCCCGTTACGAAGCACTAGGACTGATCCATGCAGAAATTATGCTTAACTTAGATGACGATGCAGAGTTAGATGACTCCGTATATATTCGACGACTGCTAGATACTTATGCAGCCGATGATTCCATAGTTGGTGTAGGTGGTGTAGCCAAAGGTATACATAGTAGCATGCCAAGCAGGCTATTCGGTATGCTAACCGGACAAATGTCCGGATCACCAGGCAGATTGTCGGCAAGTATGTTTGCAGGCTCGCAATTCCTTTGGGGAGAGAAGAAGCATGTATTTGAAACGGATTTTTTTCACGGCTGCAATATGTCCTTCCGGCGCTCGGCACTGCGTGATATTAAACCCTATCCATGGATGACAAGCTATTCCATAGCCGAAGATATTTATTTGTCTCATTTGGCCAGCCGCTATGGCAAGCTTGTGATTAATCCCGCCATGAAAATCATCCATCATGAGTCACCAGGCTCTCGCGATAAGGCAGGCGTGGTAGCACGAGCTACCGCCATCAACCACTACTATCTGCTCAACTTGCGTAAAGCTCCTTTTATGAATTATGCTGCCTTGATCTGGACACTGACTTGTCTGACTGCTAAAGCAACTCTAAAACGGAATTTCAAAGCCGTTAGCGGATATGCCAAGGGTATCCTCTTCGTATTAAATCCTCGCAAGAATAAATATAGTGAATATATGCTCGATTAAGTAGCATCGTTTACTTCTAAATCTGTAGCACCGGTCCGAATCAGGATGCGGGGCTTTTTTCTATGTCGCCCAATTATATCCCTAAATGTGTCATGAAATTAATTTCCATCAACTTGTTATCTGGGGTATGATATAAATAATGTGTTTTGTTTTAGAAATTAACTTTATGGATGGTGGAATATGTTCAAGAACAAAAAAACGACGCTGATCCTCGTTGTAATCGTCATCGCCCTCATTGCTGTCGGCGCTTGGCTAATTACTAAGGATAAGGACGATAAAACAGCGGGAACTACGGGTAGCGCAACAACATCCGGAAAAGGAGAGGAAAAGTCTCTCTCACAAACCTTTTATATTTATGACACTGTTGTGAATATCAAAGTGTTCGGTGCTACAGTAGAACAGAAAAATATGGATGATATCCAGCAGATGCTGGAGCGAATGGATATGGAGCTTAGCCGCACCAAAGAAGGTGGAGAGACTTACGCAGTCAATCAGGCAGCAGGAAAAGAAGCGGTTGTTGTTTCTGACGAGACCCTGGATGTAATTAAACAATCCATACAATACGCTAAGGAAATGGACGGGCTATTTGATCCTACAATCGGTCCGTTAATCGATCTTTGGAATATCGGTAGCGGTGGAGATAAGGTCCCTCCCCAAGCTGATATTGATAAAGCGAAGAGCCTAACCAATTACAAGGACGTTGAAATTGATGAAGCTGCGAAAACTGTAAAGCTATTGAAGGAAAATATGGTGCTGGATCTGGGCGGTATCGGTAAGGGTTATGCTGCTGATCGTATCGCTGATTATTTGAAAGAGCAAGGTCTAAATAGCGCTATGATTAACCTCGGAGGCAGCAGTATCATTGCACTCGGTAAGAAACCAAACGGCACGGATTGGAATATTGGGTTGCAGGACCCCGATCAAAGCCGTGGCACACAGCTAGGAACCATTAAAATCTCAGATGAGGTCATCGATGCTTCTGGTGTTTACGAACGGTATTTTATGCAGGATAATGTTCGTTATCATCATATCCTTGATCCACGCACAGGATATCCTTCACAGAACGGTCTCAAAAGCCTTACCATTATGAGCCCGAATGCAACAGATGCGGACGCCTTATCCACTGGGGTATTCCTGATGGGAATCGAGGAGGGCATGAAATATCTTGAATCTTTACCTGATGATGTTGAAGCTTTCTTTATTACCGACGACAACAAAATCTATGCCACTAAAGGCATAAAAGAAAGAATGAACCTGACAGATCCAACGTACAGCTTCGCAGAGTAAACGAAAAAAGCTTCTCCCATTGAGCCTAAGCTGGCTTTCTAGGGAGCAAGCTTTTTTTTGGATAGAAGGAGCAACAAGAAGAACGCTTCTCCCTCTGCGAAACATGAGAAGAAGAAAGAACTATGGTTTAATAAAGATGAACCCTAAAATCGAAACATCCACCATCAACTAAGGAGCAAGATTTATGAACCTTGTGAACCCCCTAACTTCCATAGCAGCGGGCTATCGTCATACCGCCCTCCTTAAATCTGACGGCACGGTGACGGCTGTGGGTGATAATAAATATGGCCAATGTGATGTAAGTGACTGGTGCGATATGATAGCGGTTGCGGCGGGTAATGCTCATACCGGTAATGCTCATACCATCGGGCTTAAATCGGATGGTACGGTGGCGGCTGTGGGTTGGAATAAGTATGACCAATGCGATGTAAGCGGCTGGGCTGATATTGTGGCGGTAGCCGCGGGTTGGCGTCGTACCGTCGGACTTAAATCGGATGGCACGGTAGTTGCTGTAGGTCGAAATAATGAAGGCCAATGCAATGTAAGTGACTGGCGTGATATAGTAGCAGTTGCGGCTGGTGATTGGCATACAGTCGGTCTTAAATCGGACAGCACGGTGACAATTGTGGGTAATAATCGGTATGGCCAACGCAATGTAAATGATTGGCATGACATAATGGCTATAGCGGCGGGTTACCTTCATACAGTCGGTCTTAAATCGGACAGTACAGTGATTGCTGCGGGTCGAAATCATGAAGGCCAATGCAATGTAAACGGCTGGCATGGTATTGTGGCTATAGCGGCAGGCAGTCATCATACTATCGGTCTTAAATCAGATGGTACCGTGGTTGCTGTGGGTTGGAATAAGTACGGCGAATGCAATATAAGTGACTGGCGCGATATGGTGGCCATAACGGCAGGTTGCACTCATACCATCGGTCTTAAATCGGACGGTACCGTGGTTGCTGTGGGTAATAACGAACAGGGTCAATGCGATGTAAGCGGGTGGCGCGGCATCCAACTACCCGGAAATTAGTTATAAAATAATGAAAGCCATGCACAGATTTCTCTCGCATGGCTTTCTAATATCTTTGGAGTACTTGTTCTCTCACACCAAAGGAAGCTCGCCAAATTCCTTATAATTAGTAAAAATATAACTAGGCTTATGATCCGTAGCCGGTTGTCTGCCTCTCGGATTGTACCAGCAAACCTTCCATCCAGCCGCAAGTGCTCCAACTACATCGTTAGCCCAAGTATCACCTATATAAAGCGAATTGTCCGCTAAAGTACCCGTCTTTTGGTTTACGTGTATGAATATTTCTGGGTCCGGTTTAGCAAGACCTACAGCATCAGAAATAAAGATCATATCCTCGGGAATAATCTGATCTAAGCCTAGTCCACGAATCTTACTCATCTGATGATCCTTCGGTCCATTCGTAATAATGCCTACCTTATGACCATCCGCAATAAATCGTTCAAGATGCTCACGCACGCCATCAATCATCTGAATCGTATATTGACGTCCAATATATGCGGCTTGAACCGCTGTGGCTTGATCACGATCAATCTGCAAACCATACTCGGCAAAAGCAAGCTCCAACCGGCGCACCCTCGTCTCTTCAAGCGGAATCTCACCGCGCAAATACATCGGCCACAACACATCGCTATGATGTCTCACTTTATAGAATAATTCCGCATAGTCCAGACTACTCTCATCTGGGCTGAGCACTTCCCGTACCGCTTCTTTAAATGGTACCAGATGATCATACAACGTATCATCGAGGTCAAAAAAGATTGCCAATTTATGACTTGTTTCCACTTTAACGCCCCTTACTCGTTTTCTCTCTAGCTGCTTTAGAAAAAAAGGTTATAGGTAAAAAATTCATCATCCCGAATGTAGCCATGCGCTTCATATAACCGCTGCGCCACCACATTCTCCGTCATCGTTGTCAGGGATAAGCCCTTCGTATTCGTAGAGACCGCATAATCTCTAGCACTTTCCAGCAGCATAGCACCTAGCCCTTGCCCTCGGATTTCTGCAGTAACGAACAAATCATTCAGTATCCAAAGGCGCTCCATCGTAACCGATGAAAAAGAAGGATAGAGCTGTGTGAAGCCCCGCGCGCGTTCCACATCACCTTCCCCCTCAACCACCATAAGGATCACAGATTCATTCAGCTTTAGTCTGTCGGCTAAGAAGACGCGTGCACCTTCCCGATCTGAGGCTGCTCCATAAAATACTCGATACTCATCAAATAATGGGATGAGCCGTTCTAAATCATCCAGAACCACTCGTTCTATCCGATAATTGTTCATCATCAGCGCTCACTTTCCGGCTTCGCCGTTTTAACCTCATTGTAAATGGTTGCCGAGCCGTTCACCATGGAGAGAACGCCGAATGATTTGGACAATTGAGCCTTATTCCTTTGAATCATAGAACACATGCCGGGCACTAACTTTACCCGCTTCGATATTTAAAATTCCGAAAGAATACAATTTCTCACGCCGCTTATCTGTAGGAGAACCTGGATTAAATAGCAGGATACCATTCTCCTCTCTTAGCAAGGGCTGATGTGAATGACCAAAGAGAATGCAATCCACCTCATCATTCGCAAAAGCAAGCAGTGCATTCCCATCCGTTCCTTTACGGGAATGTGGCGTATGTCCATGTACCATGCCAATCCGGATTCCTTCAAGGGTAATGATCTTGCGCTCTCCGAAACGCGCAATGATCTCATCGCCATCATTATTTCCGGCAATCCCCTCTACCGGTGCTAGTTCTGACAGTAAATCATAGATTCCCATACTCACCCAATCACCGAGATGCAAGATTATATCCACATTTTGAAACTCTGCTATCAACGCCTTTGGCAGAGACTTAGCCATTCTTGACATATGTGTATCAGATACGACTCCTACTTTCATAAATCTCAGCTCCTAATCTATCATACTCAACCTTAGTTATCACACATATCCATAAATCTAATATTCAAATAATTGTACGATTTGCTTAAGCGAGAAGCAAGTTCTGTGACTTCTTCCACTCCGCAGCTAGTTCTCTCTATCCTGCCAATTCCACAGCCTTACTTCCCCAACATGCATTCTGTTGACCCATGTTTCTTCCTTCAGTTTGAGCAGTTCTTTCACCGGACCGGTTACAACAGCTCCATAGAGCTTAACTCCATTCTTCTCTATATATCTAATGGAATCATCCAGATCAATGAATGGAATCACCCTTTTGGAGATGGATTTATACTGCTGCATCAAGTGCAGCGTCTTGAGGAAGTTCGCATTACGCAGTTCACCATCCCCATACGACTCAACAGATGGAGAAACACTCGAACGGCTAGTCACCCCTCCAAACCATCCTCGCTTCTCCTTTGATTCCTGCGTCACTTTCATATCATCCGCATGCCAAATTGGCATATATGGAAAACCTAATGGATCATTAACTACTGGCTGTCGTGTCCGTGGACCTGTATCTGCCGCAAACCACAAAGGCTGAAGATTCTTAGGCTCAAACTTCTTCAACAGCTCATCTGTCGTAAATAATTGGTCAAAAGACAAGTATGCTTCCGCCACCGTCCCCTCAGGGAGCTTCTCTAATCTCTCCCACTCACTGCTATCATCCATACGATTTGCCGCATCCTTCTTCCCCTGTGGATATACAAAGTAATAACCAACACGTCTACTCTCATTTGTCCAGGAATAGTTGTAGAGCCTAGCCCAGCCAAATAGAAGCTTCATTGAATAATCTCCGACAGTGATTTGTTCATCTCCCACTTGTTTCTCTATCTTACTTGTCAGATTCATACTAAAAAATGGACCGGTACCACTGCTCAAATGTACAATCGTATTCGGCTGTGAGACAGCAATAGCGGAAGAAACAACATCACGGTATTTCTCTACTCTCTCCCCAGTGCCATAAAATATCGCACTGATAATACTGCAAATAATCATGAAAATTAAGAACGCAGAAATTACCGTTAAAGTATTCGATATACGGGCTCTCCATTTACCGCGGCGGATGATCTTTTTTTCCTTGCCAGGTCTGTCTCTTTTACTCTTTCCGTATTTTATGCTCTTATCCTCACGTGAAGCCGGCTTTTCTTCACCCATGAGTTCATCCAGATAAGCCTGATAAGCTTCCATCTTCTCCAGTTCGCGCTCCACTACATCCCTATCCTCGTCAGCAAGAGTACCTTCGCCGTACCTTCTTAACTTCTCCTTGAACTCCTCACTCATGTTCATTCCTCCTCCGCTCTGCTTCACGCAGCTTCTGTCTAGCTCGAAAGATTAAGATCTTATATTGGGACAGACCCACATTCATAATGTCCGATGCCTCCAGATAACTAAGACCATGAAAATCATGTAGCAGCAGTGCATGCCTCTGATTGTCCGGTAGTTCACCTATCGCAATCCTCATCTCTTCCCAACGTTCCTGCCGAAGCAGCGTGCTTTCCGTGGTATCTGGATGGGCGAGCTGTTTAAAAAAATCCTCACTCTGAACAGTACTGCGTCCTTCCTTCCGCTTATAATCTACGAAGGCATTGTACGCGACACGGAACAACCACGGCTTAATCTTCTCGTCTTTACAATCCTCCAAATATAAATAAGCACGGTAAAAGGTCTCCTGCATTAAATCTTCGGCCGCATGATGATCACCACAAAGGGAGCGCAAATAGCGGTAAATATCCATCACATACATCTGATATATTTCATCCAGTGAATTTCGCTTCATGCACTCCCCCCTTAACCTAACCACGTATACTCGAATAAAAAGTTACAGCTAAATTTAGCAACTAGTATGAATATACCAGTATTTCTATGGAAGAATGCGAAAAAAAGCCTGCTGACAAGGAGGTTCACTCCTGCCAACAGGCTTGTTAATAATCATCGGAATATTCATTGATCGTTCAAATTCCCAGGTTACTCTGCTTACAGAACAACCTCAACTTCTTTGAGCATTTCGCTAACAGAGACTAAACCCCCACCGGACAAGTACCAGTAGTTAGGATCTAAGTAAATGATTTTACCATTTTTGAAAGCATTTGTGTTCTTCACGAGATCGTTCTCAACCGCATCCTTCGCTGAGCCAGATTTGCTGCCATCACTCTTCACAGCCGCATCTCTATCTACTACGAACAGATAATCCGGATTCTTGTCGGCTACATATTCGTAAGATACGCTTTGACCGTGAGTAGATACTTCGATTTTATCATCCGCTTGTGCAAATCCGAATACATCATGGATAATACCGAAACGTGAACCTGAACCATACGCACTGATTTTTCCTTCATTGGCAAGAATAATAAGAGATTTTTTACCATCGGCTTTAGCTTTCTCATTCAGAGCTTTAACGGAGTCAGTAATAGTCGCAAGCTCAGCTTCTACTTCAGCTTCCTTGCCAAAAATTTGGCCCAGCGTCTTCACATTTTTCGTGAAGGATTCCATGTAATTCGCATTATCTACAGCAACGTACAATGTAGGTGCAATTTTGCTGAATTCATCATAAGAATCTTGCTGTCTGCCGGAAATGATGATCAGATCAGGAGAAAGACTGTTTATTTTTTCGAAGTCAGGCTCTTTCAAACCACCGACATTCTCATATTTGGCATCGCTATATTTAGAGAGATAAGAGGGTACATTACTTTGAGGTACTCCAGTCACCTCTACGCCCAGTTTATCCAAAGTATCGAGTGTACCGAAGTCAAATACAACCACTTTCTGCGGGTTAGTCTTAATCGTAATTTCTCCAAGTTCATGCTTAATAGTAAGCTCTTTGGATTCTGTATTCGGTGCAGTAGTAGCCTCTGTATTGCCTGCCGTTGCTGTATTATTATCTGAAGTTGCTGCATTATTGGAGCCACAGGCCGCCAAGATTACGGCAAGAAACACTGTCATGATTAGTAAAGATACGTTCTTCTTCAAAATATTCACCCCTATAATTTATAGTCAAGCTATTTGAATTATTCGCGTATACGTCAAGAAGCTGGCGCCTATCACTTCTAGCGTTACGTCATAATAATTTCCGAATGTAAGTGGCGTCTGGTTTAAAAATAGACACCAATCTTACGACCACCTATTGTTTCTATAGGGATATCCATGTCATATACATCCCTAAGCACTGCCGTATCAATAATTTCATCCACCGTACCCGATGAAGCTACCCGCCCATTCTTGAGCGCTACGATGTAGTCAGAGTAACAAGAAGCGAAATTAATATCATGAATGACGAGCACAATCGTCTTGCCCTTCTCTTCTACTAATCGGCGTAACACCTTCATAATTTGTACAGAATGCTTCATATCCAGATTGTTGAGTGGTTCATCGAGCAAAATATACTCCGTATCCTGAGCCATAACCATGGCAATATACGCTCTCTGACGTTGTCCGCCGCTCAGCTGATCAATATACTTATCCTGCATCTCTTGAAGGTCCATGTAAGCAATCGCTTCGTCAACGAACGCCCGATCCTCAGGTGTGAGCTTTCCCTGTGAATAAGGGAACCTTCCGAAAGAAACAAGCTCCTTCACGGTAAGACGAACGCTGATATGATTGGACTGCTTTAGCACCGATATTTTACGAGCAAGCTCATTACTCTTACAGCTGCCAATTTCCTTTCCTTCGATGAGTACTTCTCCCGCGTCTTTGGAGATAAGTCTACTGATCATGGAGAGCAACGTGCTTTTACCAGCTCCGTTAGGGCCGATAAACGAGGTAATAGTACCCTTTTTAATGAATAAAGACACATCGTCAACGACGGTAACTCCGCCATAACGCTTGGTTACATGCTTAACTTCTACCACGACTTATTCTCCTTTAACAGCAGATAGACAAAGTAGACGCCACCTGCAAAATTAATGATTACACTAACCGTAGTAGTGAATCCAAACACACGTTCAACTAGAAACTGTCCCCCGACAAGAGCAATAATGCTTAGCAAAATCGTGCCGGGAATCAGATAGGAATGCTTATACGTACGGAACAACTGATGCCCCACATTGGCTACTAGTAAACCCAAGAAAGTGATCGGTCCTACTAAAGCCGTTGATATCGAAACGTAGATGGATACAATAACTAACAGCCTTTTGACTACATAGTCATAATTGATCCCTAAGTTAATGGCTTCATCTTTTCCTAAAGAAATAACATCTAAATACTTCACAAATCGCATGAAATACAGCGTAGTTAACGCTAGAACAACTGTAGACAATATCAGTAGATCACTGCTGACGTTGTTGAAGCTGGCGAACATTTTTCCTTGTAGAATCAGGAATTCATTCGGATCAATGAGCACTTCCATAAAAGAAGATGCACTCTGAAACATCGTCCCCATAATAAGTCCTACGAGCAGCAGGAAGTAAATATTTTGACCCTCTCTGCGGAACATTAGCTTGTACAACACACCTGAGAATAGAACCATGATGCAAGCTGAGAACAAGAAATTCACATTTTTATTCATAAACGTCATATTTGATGAGCCTAGGGCGTATACACCGAACGTCTGGATCAACATGTACAAAGAGTCTAGCCCCAGAATACTAGGTGTCAAAATGCGATTGTTCGTAATGCTCTGAAAAACTACGGTAGAGACAGCTATCACCGCTCCGGTAATTAAAATGGCCGCCAGCTTTCTCCCCCGACTGGGTAGAACATAATCCCAATTTCCCATAACATGATAGGTCATAAACAAGACGATGAGAGCAACAGCGCTTAAGGATAATATAGTTAGTTTCGTCTTCATCACTAATTCGCCTTTCTTCTCATCAGCAAGTAGATAAATAGACCACTTCCGATGACGCCTACCGTGAGACTGATGGATATTTCGTATGGATATATAATGAGCCTGCCCAGAATATCACAGAACAGGAGGAACACCGCACCGAGAATGGCAGTATGCGCCAGATTTTTTTTCAAGTTATCGCCTATGTATAGCGTTACTATGTTAGGTACAACAAGACCCAGGAATGGAATCGTACCTACGGTTAAAATAACAACTGAAGAGATTAACGCTACAATCACCAATCCTACGTTTACTACCGCTTTGTAGTTCATACCGAGATTGACGGAGAAATCCTCCCCCATACCGGCAACGGTGAACTTATTGGCGAAAACATACGCGAGAATGACAAGTGGAATACTGATATAGATCAATTCGTATTGACCCTTAATAATTGTTGAGAAATCGCCAAGCATCCAAGACGAGATATTCTGAACCAAATCATTTTTGTAAGCAAAAAATGTAGTAATCGAGCCTACAATGTTCCCGAACATGAGTCCGACCAGCGGGATAAAAATACTATCCTTGAACTTAATCCGATCTAAGATTCTCATAAATATAAATGTTCCCAGTAGGGCAAAAACAAAAGCAACGAGCAGCTTCTGCATCGGTGTCGCCCCTGTGAACAGCATCAGGGACACGAGAATACCGAATTTCGCAGAATCCATCGTGCCCGCCGTAGTGGGAGAAACGAATTTATTTCGTGATAATTGCTGCATAATTAATCCGGCAATACTCATGCTTACACCAGCTATAATCAGTGCAGCTAAGCGTGGAATCCGGCTGACTAGCAGAGTCTGCATCTGAGATTCCGTAAGCGAAAAAAGATCCAAAGGTGAAATGTCTTTTACGCCTATAAACAAAGATATAAATGAGAATACTACTAGAAGTAGGGACAAATATTTTAGTTTCATGAGTTGTTCCTTATCTGTTTAATAGTTAAATCGTTTGGGAAATAGATGATATTATCTGTATTGATAATGATTTTCATTTGCACTATGTTCGATTATACCTAAGCCCACTTTGAGGGTCAACCCTTTCGTATAGTAAAATTTAAAACAATTGAATTTTATAAATTACATTAAAAAAGAGACACCCTAATAGGCATCTCTTTATCACATGATCTATTTCCGCTAGCTATAGCAGTTATTTATACTTGTGCCAATCCTGACTACTGTTCTCCAACAGATGTGCAAAATCATTCTCAAGCCGCTTTTGCTCAGCTTTTCGCTGATCTTCAACCGCTTTACGAGCAGCTTCCTTGCGGTCATTCTCTTCCGCTTTCAACGCATCAGATTGCGCCTTCAGCTTTCCAAGAACATCACTGCTCAACAGGTCTTTTAGCGTAGCTGGTGCATCGGTCGCAGCAGGACGCGGAGTGGTAGGCATTTTCTTTTTTTTAGCCACTGTCAATCATCCCTTCTAGTAATGAATTAAATTGGAATTTGTTTAAATTATTGGTCTTTTCGTTTATAATGTTCACTAAGAGGTGATCCATATGAAGTCCACTGATTTATGTCCCCAGCTACAAAAAAGTATGGATATTATCGGCAGGCGTTGGACAGGTTTAATTATCTACCAGCTCCTCCAAGGACCGCAACGTTTCAATGTGATTGAAGCAGCCTTACCCATCAGCGGAAGATTGCTCTCCGAACGACTTAAAGAGCTGGAACTGGAAGGGATTGTCCTTCGAGAAGTATTCCCTGAGACACCTGTGCGAATCCAATATTCCTTAACGGATAAAGGACTTGCCTTGGAGACCGTTATCCGGGATTTGCAGCGTTGGTCAAAAATATGGATTGATTGTGACACAAATAGCGTAAGCTCAACGCTCAAAATGTAAGCGTTTCAATTGTGGCAATTAGATTTTAAGTCCAACAATCACTAAATCACGTTCTATACCATCCAATTCAGCTACACCGGGTAGTAATCCCCACTGCTTAAAACCGAATTTTTCTAGCAAACCAAGGCTTGGATCATTATGTCCGAACACAAAACCAACTAGATTCTTAATGCCGAGACTAGGTGCTTTCTCAATGGCCTCTTTCAAAAGAATTCTACCAGCTCCACCACCACGGAACTTTTCACTCACGTATACACTAATTTCTGCTGTTGCATTATACGCTGGACGACCATAGAAGGATTGAAAGCTGAACCATGCCGCAATCTCATCTCCCTGCCTAAGTACCCATAAAGGACGATGGTGGCTGTTATGCTCATTGAACCATTTTTCTCTGTCTGCAACAGTAATAGGTTCCAGATCCGCAGTTACCATCCGTCCAGCAATCGTTGAGTTATAAATCTCCACAATAGCTGCTAAGTCTGTAGGTTTTGCATCTTCAATCCTGCTATTCTCCCAATTCATCCCTTGATTCCTCCAAATGTGTTAATTCACTCAGGCCGACCTGCTCCTGGCTCCATTGCCACAGCCGCTGCGCCTCTTGTTTATTCTTCGCTCTGGGAGTCAGCTCCTGATTCTTTCGTCGATAATAATATTGACCGGTTACCTCTTGCAAATCCGATTCTGTAGCCAAATAGATCGCAGTATCGGCTCCTTGTTCAGGAGTTAAAAAGAAGTATGACAGCAGTTTAAGGATCGACTTGCCGAAGCCTGTCTCCCGGTTAACACCTATATTTGTGCCCACTGCTCCTGGATGCACACAATTCACCGTTACTCTTGTCCCTTGCAGGCGTGCTGCCAACTCTTTTGTGAACAATATATTGGCTAACTTGGATCGAGCATAGGCTTTTGCTGGATTGAAACGGCGTGCGAGAGTTGGATCTTCATAGTGAAGTGCACCTATTTTGTAAGCACCGGAAGCAACCACAACGATACGGCCTTGCTCTGCTGCTTTTAAAGGCTCCAGTAACAGATTCGTGAGCAAAAAATGACCCAAATGGTTCACACCAAGATCCATCTCAAAGCCGTCCTTCGTAAGCTGACGCTTAATCGTGACTACCCCAGCGTTATTGATGAGTATATCTAGAATCGGATATTTCCGGGTGAATTCCTCCGCAAAACTGCGAATGCTCTCCAGCGAGGCCAGATCACACAACATCAGCTCGATATCCTCGGTGTGGCTCTTTTGCTTGGCGGCAGCCAGTGCTTCCTCTCCACGCTGGCGATTACGGCATACCATAATTACTTTGGCTCCCTTGCGAGCCAGTTCAACTGTCGTCGCTAGCCCCATACCAGAATTCGCTCCAGTTACAAGTGCAATTTTACCTCTCATCCCAAGAATCACTCCTCTCTCAACAACCGTACCCCAATAAGCTTCCGCCTAACCTTACGAGAAGTATATTTAAGATTATGTTACACCAACTAGTAGGCTCAAGAAAAGCTTCTTGTCAGGTTTTAAAAGTATAGGTGATCAAATATGCATCCTTGTTTACGGAAAGCTTGCGAATAGGCATGTTATGATTAGCCAACGATAGATGTAGTTCGTCTCGTGCGTCTAGTCTATTTTTGATCTATAATAGGAATATTGCAGTTCTAATCGTGAAATTGAAAGGGGAACACCAACTATGAATAATGCTCTGACAAGCCTAGAGCAGCAAATGGCGGGCGAAGGCCTTGATGCCCTGCTCGTAACAGATCCCAAACATGTCTACTACTTAACCGGATTCGCCAGCGATCCGCATGAACGTTTTCTCGGTCTGCTGTTGATACGCGGGGAAGAGCCGATGCTCATTCTACCCGCACTGGATGCAGAAGCGGCTCAAGCAGCTTCTTCGGTCACCAAAATCCTAACACATAATGACACCGATAATCCCTATAACCTGCTTAAAGATTGTTTCGGCAGCAGTAAGCTAGGTACTTTTGGTATAGAGAAGGAACATTTCTCAGTAGCCCGTTTTGAGCATCTAACTGCAGCCGTTCCAGCAGAACGTTTTAGTGATATAGGTCCATTGCTGCGCAGTATGCGCTCCAAAAAGACCCCAGATGAAGTGAAGCGCATGAAACATGCCGCTGAGCTAGTTGAGGAAGCTTTGCGCCGCGTGCTTACCCATGTAAAAACAGGCGTTACAGAAAACGATTTAGTAGCTGAACTGGAATATCTAATGAAAAAGGTTGGCGCTTCCGGTCCTTCCTTCGACACTATGGTGCTTTCTGGTCCGAAAACTGCCCTGCCTCACGGTGTTCCAGGCAATCGGGTCATTCAGCCAGGCGACTTCCTGATGTTTGATATTGGCGTGTATGCTGATGGTTATGCTTCTGATATTACACGTACCTTTGCTATTGAATCCGTGGACGACAAGCTAATCACGATCTATAACACCGTGCTGGCTGCCAACGAAGCTGGGATCGCTGCTTCCAATCCTGGAGCTCCCTTCGGTTCTGTCGACAAAGCTGCACGTGATGTGATTGAGGAAGCCGGATTCGGAGAATATTTCTTGCACCGTGTCGGACACGGACTCGGTATGGATGTGCATGAATATCCATCACTCCATGGACAGAACGATGACATTATCGAGATCGGCAATGTGTTCACTGTCGAGCCAGGGATTTATGTACCGGGACTAGCGGGTGTGCGTATCGAAGATGATCTGATTATTACAGCTGAAGGTGCGGAAACCTTAACAAGCTTCCCTAAGGAACTGACTATTCTTCATTTATAGAAAAGAAAATATAGACGTAGTTCAATTGTGCCCAATATTGATACCAAGAGTATCCAATAAGTATTAAAATCAAAGATAGCCTATCCCTAATAAGTTAGAAAAGAATCACTTTTAACTTACTGTGATGGGCTTTGTCTTTTTCCCGCACCATACTCGACTTGTTCAGACCCTTTCAAATCTATAACCCCTTTCAACCTTACAAACTCTTGTTTTATAAGTGAGATCCCAATTAGTTACAGTAATACCTACACCTTCGTTCAGATTTAGCGTGGTTTTTGAATTGAAGAATCGCCAGCTTTTGAAAAATAAGTTATAGACTGCTGCTATTGTCATTGAACTAACGTTTCCCGTTTGTTCAAAAACTTTGTGTTAAAATACGTTCCTAACAACTGCAGTTGTATTTTCCAGAATTCTCACAGTTATAAGTTTTCTAATCCCCAATCGCTGTAGGTGTATTTTTTATTATGATAAACGTGTTTGAAATCTCTACTAAAATTCAGAAGTTTTCGGCTTCTTGTTTCAAAAGATCTATCACATGTCACTTATGGGTAGGTTCACCGTAACGGGGCTAGCGGCGAAAAAAGTAAAAGGAGCTGCCGCGGCATGCTCCTTTGTTTAACGCTCTTAATGCTTCGATCGTCTTCTCAAGGTTTTTTGACGTGGTATGCAAATTTGCAAATGATCTTCACACAGGATAGCCTCCCTATCGTCAAGCTTGTTCCGCTGCCTTTAGCAAACGAAGCAACAGCCCCTTACGCGGTTCCTGCGCCTTTCGAGCCAATGCAGCCAGCTTCTCCGCCTTGCCCAAAATCGGATACAGCACTCGTTCGGCCTCGTAATCCGCCAAAGCCTCGACATGCTGCACCAATAGCGATAGCTTGTCTTCACTTTCCAGTTCAGGCTGAATCCTCAGCTTCAGCGAATCATGAGAGCATCGCAGGCAAGCGATCAAGGCGGGCATCGAGCGTTCGGTTATGCCATGGGTCTCGGCGAAAACAGCCGTGAACTTGTCCTGCACCAGCTGATGCTCCTCGTCTACAAGGGCCATGTAGGTCTCTACCAACGGAAAATAGCGCTCGTCCGCGAGTCCCAGCCCAAATACGGCATAACTGCCCGGCATGACGCTTTTCTCACCTTCCGTATCCTCGTACCACACAAACTCTTCCATCGCCTCACGAGCGTATTCCTCCAATAACGGATACAGCTCGGAATAGGCCAGTGCATTTGCGAAAAAACGATGCGTATCCGATTTGGCAAGTCCTTTAATGGGTAATGCCTCTCTCACGCTGGATTTTAGCTTGATTTTGTAGCTTTTTGGGAAACCCTTCCGGAGTAGGGAGAGAATGAACGAAATCGCCCGTTCGTACGCACCAGCCTCTTCTTTACGAATAACGACCGTAATGATGGAAAACACATCGTTAGCCTTGCATTCAATCAACTCGTCACGCAGATGAACGTCTTCTCGCGCGAAGGTGTCGCTACCTTCCTTCAACATGCGTCCGGCTTTGCCGCTGCCCAGCTGCCTCGCAAGCTCCAGAAAAGTCATGCCCTTGGCTTTACTGTAACTTGGCTCGTAACGAAGAATCATTACAGCGCCATACAACAGCAGATCGATAGGCTGGTTCGGCTCATCCATATGCTTGAGAGCCTTATCCGGCTTGATTCCATTTTCATTGGTTCTGTATTCGGAAAGGGTAACATCATAGTGACGTGGCAGGAATACTTCCTCGGTCCAGTGGGTTAAAGCTCGAATGATATCGCTTCGATGCTCCCTCAGCGCTTGCGCCCGTTCTTTATTCAACGCCTGAATCCGGTCAAATATAGCAATCGTCCGTCCGACGTCCGGTTCGTTGAACAAATATGGGTCCAACAGATGGCGTGTCAAAAAGAAAGTTTCTAACGGCTTTGTCGGGTAAGCGCCCTTCTCCAGTTTTTGCTCGATATAGGACTCGACCCGCTCCAGAAGCTGCCGCTTTTTCTCTTCATATATGATGTCAAACACCGTTAATCTCACGGGCCCGTCTGCCGTTGCGAATCTTCCCTTCAAGGTAAATCGGTAATCGATAAGGGCCGACGTATGCAACTTGTCCAGCTTCTCCCTTACTATGCTCGTCAACCGGGGCTGCACCTCATGCAAGACCTCCTCCTGTGTAAAAGGAGACACCTTCATCGACTTGCGCCCTGAAGCATTCCTTCTAAAATCCGAACTGCCAACGCTAGTCCTACCCGGTCGATAATCCAGCACAATGTCGTTAAAAATGCCCACTTGCAGCGTGGTACGCTTGACAGCGCCCTCCACGTCCTTTCGTTTCTCTTGTTCCTCAAACCACTCATAAATTGCCGCTTTCATCTCTTCCAGCGCTTCTTCCTGTAGTGCGTTCATCGTCTCCCGCCTTTCCACATGTTTCTTCGCTCATCGCATCCAAAATATCGGTTTTTTTCCCTTCGGAAAATTTACTATCCTTGCGATTTCCGAGCAGCCAGCAGTAACAATTCCAACCCGCCGACATTTTCAGATCCCTGTAGCATAGAGCACCCAAGGTTGCTCCTCATTAAATCACTTATATATCATCTAGCTTTATCCCCGCTATTCAACCTATTATGTACATGAAAAGTTACCTTTGTCCCTGTACCTAACGTACTTGTGATATGGAGTCCTGTTCCAAAGTGCCGTTTTAATCGCAGATCAGTATTAATCAATCCGACGCCTGAACGACTATCTGCTTTCCTTTCTAATATTCGTTGCAATTGGACCCCGTCTATTCCGTCCCCATCGTCTTCAACGGTTATCTCTGCATACGTCTCATAGACAGAAATCCGAATAAGAATCGTTCCTCCACGATTGCGCTTCATTATGCCATGTCTTATCGCATTTTCAACGAGAGGCTGGATCGTAAGAAATGGGACTTTTATGTCCCCACAGTCATCTGTCTCCCAATTAACCTGTAACCTTTCTTCAAACCGAACCTTTTCAATATATAGATAAGAACGTACTAGACTTAACTCCTCTTCGATCGGAACAAGCCTATCCATGTTTTGAAATTCAAATTTATTCCTCAGAAAATTGCTAAATTCATCGAGCAAAATACGCATCTTATCCAAATTAATATCACTTAAAGCTGTTACAGCATTCAACGTATTAAATATAAAATGAGGCTGGATTTGTGCTTGCAGCCATGCAGCTTCTAATCGCAGTTGTTCTCGAACGGATTGTTTAATCGTAGCTAACGCCTCAATCCGCGATTTTATTTCTATTGCTTCCACTGGCTTCGTCACATAATCGTTTGCCCCCGCTATAAAACCGCTCTGAATATCTTTCGGTTGGCTTCTTGCGGTAAGGAGCAATACAGGGAGCTCCGTGAGTGTAAAACGCCCACGAATCATTCGTGTCAGCTCATAACCGGACATCTGTGGCATCATGATATCGGAGATGACCAGATCCCATTCCTTAGTGTCCAGTACAGCTAATGCCTCTTTACCGCTCGTTACCATCGTTAAATCATATTCGTCTGGTGGTAGTATGGCTTCAAGTACTTGAAGGTTGACAGGATCATCATCAACAACTAATAAAATCGGACGTTCACAATTCATTTCTATTAAAGTTGTTTGATTCGTAGCTGGCGGAATCTTCACTTTCTCCACATACACTGAGGAGGCTATTTCTTGAATCGGCATGGATTGTAATGGTTCAAATGAGTTGGTCAAATCATTCTCTTCCTCCTCTTCCAAACCTGCTAGCCTTAATGAAAATGTGAATTTTGAGCCCTCTCCTAAAACAGAGGACACTACTAACGTACCTCCATGAAGCTCAACCAGTTGCTTGCTTATACTTAAACCCAACCCAAAGCCACCATCAATCATAGTCTCACTCGTGCTGGCTTGTTCGTACGGACGGAATAGGCGCTTAAGCATGTTCTCATCCATTCCGATCCCGGTATCAGCAATAACGATATAGGCTCGTCCATCTTTTACAAAAGCTTGAATCGAAATGACTCCATCATTCGTATATTTCAAAGCATTATGAAGTAAATTGAAAACGATTTGAACAACCCGGTTCTCATCCGCATTTACTGGAGGAAAATCTTCAGGAATTTGATTTGCAATTTTTACAGACTTCACATCTGCATTTAATTGCAGCATATCAAGTACTCCGGTCACAATTGGCTGAATAAATATGACTCTTTTGTGTATGCGCGGATTGCCTTCCCGTAAACTCATCACATCAATTAAATCGTCTAATATCAATGTCATTCGACGTCCTACAGATAAAAGCGTTTCAAGCTCTTTGATACTCCTTTCCTGCAACAAATGCCGCTCCCGTTTTAAAACGGATTGTGACATATTAAGAATACTATGAAGAGGATTTTTAAATTCATGAGAAGTATTTGCTAGGAATTGATCTTTATGGTCATTCATCCTTTGCAATGTTGTCGCAAGCTCTTTCGTGTTCGCATGCATGATAAAATAATCTTTAAACCATACAGAGGCTAAACAAGCTATCGCAATAATCATATCGAACGGATAGTAGACAAGACTCAAACCGCTATCCAGCAAGATTAACGACCAAAGAGCATAGTTCATCAACGCAAGAAAAGAGAAAAGCAGTAAAAGATTGCTCTTTAAATCTTTAATTAATTTTTTAAACATTGTAATCAGCGTTATAACTGCAGCAGTACCACCTAATACATAATAAATAGGGAAGAGCATGATCACCTGAGTTGGATTTAAAAACAACGTGATGCCGGCAGTCCCTAGATTCAATATTTTATAGACAGGATACATCCTACGCCAATATGGAAGCTCGCGATGATTCGTACACTGGAGCAAAGCATAGGCTGCAATAACGAAAGCAATATTAGTCAGCCTAAAATCCCAATCAATTCCAATGTAAAATAACTGATGGAACAACTTCTCATCCGTACTAAAGACACTCGTGATCGTTACACATAATGCAAGCAAACTAAAATAAAGCAGCTTCTTTTCCTTATTTCCTATCAAATACAAAATAAGTGCATAGACAGCATGCATAATAAAAATAATTGCTGCCAAAAACTGCATAAAATTAGAAGCCTTCATCTCTTTGGCAATGGCTTCTTCTGAACCGAACTTTATGGATCGGACAATGCCCCCGCTTCGACTATCCACATAATTTGCCGCCTGAATCACGAGTTCGATTACACCGTTGTCATCTGCTGTAAAGGTTGTAGAATAAGGTAGGTCCTTCGAAATATATTCATCCTTTGTTGTCGCAACCTGTCCGGATTTAGTAAGTAATCGACCGTTTACATATAACTCTGATGCAGTGCGTACACTGGGTACACGAATACTATAATTAAGATGCTTCGCCGGGTCTACATAAAGAAGCAAACGATAAGAGCCATACCCGTATGGAGATGGCTTGTCAGCATGCAAATCTTCACTCCATCCTCCCGGTACCTGAATGTGTCTTGGCGCATTATCGCCTAACAATTGTTGCCGACTACCATCTATCAACCATTGCGAGGGATAAAACTCCCATTCCCCATCAAGCAAGTGAATGCTGCCATCTTCTGCATTCCAATTGCGTAAATCGAATTGCCCATTATGAATTGACGCCTGTTTGGGATATTGAAACGTTTCCATCCATAAAATGCGAAAACCGGTTAAAATAACTAATATGAAAACTAGCAATAATATGATATAGCTCTTTTTCATTTGATATTTGGATGAGTGGGTTTCCACGAAGTATTTCTCCCCTAGTCATTTTCTTCTAAGATATTTAAATAAGCACCCTCCATAATTTACCACAGTTAATATAGGAGAAACAGACGATAAAGACATCTTGATGTCTATTATATAGAAATACCGACTTGGAATTTCGCGAGTTTGTTGTTCACAAGAAAACTATAGCATGTTCTTTTCAACTAAACTGCCAGTTAGTTGAACAAATAAAAAAAACGGCTGCCTAAGCAACCGCTATTCCACTAACGTACCCCATGAGCTCAATGATCTGAAGAAATTGTTTCACTCAAGCTATTCCTCAGAAATCTCTACGTACTATCTTAACCCAATTTGACGCAGAAATTAGGCATTAACCTTGCCTAGGGCGAATATCTTAACGGGGAAATACATTAAAAAAATGAGGCGATACACTTGGGATACTTCGTTACTGTGGAACCGGGCGTAAAAGTATTTATAGAGGACATCAATCCGAAGGGAAATAAAACGATACTTTTTATTCATGGCTGGCCGCTAAACCATAACCAGTTCGAATATCAGTTCAATTTCCTTCCTAAGCTCGGATATCGTTGTATCGGAATGGACTGGAGAGGATATGGCAATTCGGATAAACCATTCGATGGTTACGGTTTCGATAGATTAGCAGATGATCTTCGTATGGTCATCGAAGCGTTACAGCTAAAAAACATAACACTGGCAGGACACTCTACCGGAGGAGCGATCTCAATTCGTTATATGGCTCGTTATAAAGGGTATGGGGTATCTAAACTCGTCCTAATCGACGCTGCGTCTCCATCAAGCGTTCCAAAAGAATTTACGAATAAAATCATCGAAGAGACAAACAATGACCGTCCGAAAATGCTGCAAAACCAAACGGAGATTTTTTTCTTTCAGTACATTTCTGAAGCGAAATCCGAATGGTTCTTTCTAATGGGTTTACAAGCTGCGAATTGGTCGACCTCCGCCATTATGGTCACGCTAAGAGACGAGAATGTTTACAACGATCTTGGACAAATCGATGTGCCCACATTAATTATTCATGGAATTCATGATAAAGTCGTTCCGTTTACCCAAGCTCAGGAAACAAATAAACTGATTAAAAATTCGCAATTAGTTCCATTCCAATACAGCGGCCATTGCCCTTTTTTGGAGGAGCGTGATAGATTCAACCAACTATTATCTTCTTTTGCATAACGCCTCGGATTAGCCGCACCATCGCTCCCCATAAATATAGTCCGATAATGCCCGATGATTGAGCAAACCTGCCCGTTAGCTTAATAAAGCAGCGTCAATCTAATACCTAACTTTCAGTTCATTAATTCATCTTTTGGATACAACTGCTCTGCTGACATCTTCACGCCTGCATTCCCCACATCCCGCGAATCGACGCTGCCTCTTTGACCATTCTGCCGATTAGCTCCGAGACTGTAGGAATATCATGGATCATCCCTGTCACTTGGCCTGCCCAGCCGATGCCCTCTTCTTTGATATCATCATAAATCCAGCGCTTATTGGCTGCACCGCTAATATATTCTTTTAAGGCTTCATAAGTCGGAGTCACACGCTCAATTTCGAGAATCTTATCTATGTATTCACTACGCAGCACTCGCGCGGGCGCTCCGATAGAGCGTTTGATTACGACTGTATCTGACTCGGAGCTTTCTACTAGGGCTTTTTTATAAGAAGCCGCCGCATGAACACATTCAACCGTAGCAACGAATCGTGTGCCCATTTCAATTCCCTCAGCCCCCAGTGCATGGGCCGCCATCCATCCGCGGCCATCCCCGATCCCGCCTGAAGCAATCACAGGAATATCAACCGCATCAACTACTTGAGGAACAAGTACCATAGTCCCTACATCATCACGTCCCAAGTGGCCTCCTCCCTCCTGACCAACAACAATAACTGCAGATGCGCCTAATTGTTCAGCTTTTTGGGCTTGTCTGCGTGAAGAGACGAGCACGAGCGTTTTAATATTAGTCTGCTGTAGCATTTCCAGTATTGGGGCCGGATTCCCACCGGTGAGACTCACCACGGGAACCTTCTCGTCGATGGCGACCTGCACCCGATCTTCATAACCGATACCATGCACACCGATTGCAAAATTAACGCCAAAAGGCTTGTCCGTCAAAGTACGTACCCGTTCTATTTCTGTACGTAAAGCCTCTGCACTCGGAAGGCTCATCGCTGTGACCTGACCCAATCCACCAGCATTCGAAACGGCAGCTGCGAGGTCTGCATAACCTAAATAAGCAAGCCCACCTTGAATAATAGGATACTCTATGTGCAATAACTCCGTAATACGGGTGTTCCATTTCATCTTCATCTACACCTTTCCTATCTTTACCCACAGCAGAATCACAGCAAATAAAAGAGCAATTGTCCCTGCCAGATAATCCATTTTCTGAAATTGCAATACCCTATAAGAAGTTCTTCCTTTACCATTTCCATAAGCACGCGCATCAATCGCATAGCTCAGCTGTTCAGCACGTTGAATCGTCGTGAAGAGCAAAGGAATAATGATCGGGACATAAGCAAATAACCGTTTTGGTAGTGATAATGCTGTAAGATCATAACCTCTAGCCTTTTGTGCAAGAAGAATACGATCCAGCTCCTCCTTGATGGTAGGAATAAACCGGATCGCAATCACTATCATTAAGGAAAATTGTTCTACGGGTACCCCCATTTTGGATAGAGGTGCAAGTAGCTTTTCAAGACCATATGCTAAGTCTAGCGGTTTAGTCGTTAACGTTAATACTGAGGCTAATAAGATGAGCAATATAATACGCCAAACAAAACGTAATCCTGTTCGCAGTCCCTCTTCAGTTACCTCAATAAAGGACCAAGACCAGAGGATCGTTCCTTTGGTGAACACAGCATTATACAGAAGGGTAAACAGCAAAACAAATAATAACGGCCGCAGCCCTCGCCAGAAGAAATGAATAGGAACCTTCGACAGCAGCAAAATTCCGAATACAAAAACAGTTGCAACTGCATAGCTAAGCCATGTTCCAAGCATCAGAAAGCTAAGCATGAGAATCACGATACTAACAAGCTTTATACGAGGATCTAAACGATGGAAAATCGAATGCGTCTCCACATATTGACCCACTATTACAGAATCAGCCATGTAGACGCCCCCTCGAATGCCAAATTGGCAGAACAGCATCAAAGATATCCTGCTCCTTACAGCTAGAAACCTCTATTTTTTGACCGGATAATTCCTCTACCAGCTTCAAAAGCTGTACGGGTTCTGGCATAGACAAGCCCAGTTCCATCAATAATTGTTCCTTTTCTAAAAATAATGTTCTGGGGTCAAAATGTCCTTCTAGCTGACCTTTATGAAAAACCAAAACCTCATCCGAGTACTCAGCAACATCCTCCATCTGATGCGAAACGAAGAGAATGGTGCGCTGATTTTGCTGCTGCCAAGTCTTCAGTAGCTTCAGCAAAGAGACTTGGCTAGTTGGATCTAGCCCCGCTGTCGGTTCATCCAAAATTAGCAGCTTCGGATTCGTCATCAACACGGAGGCAATGGCCACACGGCGCTTTTCTCCACCGCTTAATTGGAATGGATTTAACGGGAGAATGCCCTCTGACAGACCCACTTGCGGTAAAATCCTTTCAATCGCCTCCGTGATTTGCTGGCGTGAAGCACCCTGCAGATTCAGAGCAAAAGAAAGCTCCTTTTGCACCGTAGTTTCGAATAGCTGATGCTCTGGATATTGAAACACGAAGCCAAGCTCCGGGAGCACCTTTAATTGTCCTTTGGCATCTCTGGGAGCAGGCTGCTGATCAATGGAGTAGTCTCCTTTTACGGTGGGAATCAAGCCCTTCAGCACTTTGACAAAGGTAGACTTTCCTGCACCCGTGGGACCGATAATCGAAATCCATTTGCCCGCAGTTATGGTGCAGTTTATATTGTGCAAAGCCATATGATCAGCATAGTTTACACTTAAATTATCTAATTGGTAGACCATTGTGATCGAATTATCCCCTTCCAATCGGCTGTTGGCGGCACTTCTGAATGGAGCAATGCATGTACACGTACGGCAAAAGGCAGTTGTAATTGATAGTCCGCAACAGGCATCGTTTCAAAAAAAGCCAGTGGAGCACCATCATACACAAGTCGCCCTTGATGCAGGAGTAATAATCGTTCTGCTGAAAGCACTTCCTCCATATGGTGAGTGATCTGAATAATGGTCAGACCTTGACGATGCAGCTCTTGCATAATGGCAAGCACCTGCTGCCTTCCCTGAGGATCAAGCATAGAGGTGGCTTCGTCAAAAATAATGACTTGCGGGCGCATCGCCAATATAGCCGCAATAGCGACACGTTGCTTCTGACCTCCAGAGAGCTGATGTGGCATAGCGTCCAGATAATCCTCCATATGAACAGCCTGCAAGGCATGCTCCAATCGGCTGCGCATTTCCTCCCTTGGCACACGAACATTCTCCAAACCAAAAAGCACCTCATCCATAACGGTTGTGGTGATAAATTGATCCTCTGGATTCTGAAAAACAAAGCCAATTTGCTGATGAATATCTGCAAGATCAGCTGCCTTTGTGGTGTCTAGGCCCTTAAACTGTACAGCCCCTTTTCGCGGCAGCAGCAGTCCGTCCATGAGTTTTGCAATGGTGGATTTGCCAGAGCCATTCGCGCCAACAATCGCCACAAACTCTCCTGCTTCTATCGTAAAGCTGATATCCTCTAGGACAGGCTGACCCTTTTTATAATAAAAATGAACTTGATCGAAGGTAAGCATTTATTCACTCCCCTTTTGACGATGCCAAGTAGCGAAAAATGCCCCAATGCTGTTCTCAGAAAATGCAGGTGCAGGCTTCTCCCATTTCGTCACTTTTGATCCATTCACAGCAAAGATTTCACCGGTTAAATCCGCGTCAGACTCACTCAATAATGCAGTCACAAAGGAAGCAATATCCTCCGGGCCACCTATTCGCCAAAAGTCTGGGAACGGTTCATTACGACTGGCATGTTTCGCTTTCAAATGATCAATGACAGTTCTAGTCATATCTGTTAAAGCGGCTGGCGAAATCGCATTGACTCTAATTTGATCACGTTTCAGCTCCGCTGCTAGTGTCCACGTCATTCCAAGTATTCCGGCTTTGGCTGCACTATAATTCACCTGACCCACAGAACCTGTTAGTCCAGCCGTAGAGGTCATCAACAGGATATCGCCACCTGTCTGGCGCATATATGGAAGTACGCGTTGAATGCTATAGTAGGTGCCATTTAGATGCACATCCAGCACAGCCTTCCACTCTTCATCCGTCATCCGTAGACATTTCTGATCCTGCAAATTCCCAGCGTTAGCTATCAATACCTCAATACGGCCATACCGTGTAATAACCTCATCCACCATTGCAGTGACCGCAACTGGATCTGCTACATTAGCAGAGTATCCTGATGCCTCACCACCCGCCTGACGAATCTCGTGGACAACCTCATCAATTAAGACTTGTTTTGTACCATTTACAACCACTATATAACCGGACTTGCCGAGCTGCACGGCAATACTACGCCCGATCCCTCTGGTTGCTCCAGTAATTAAGGCTACTTTGTTCATCACTACACCTCTTTCACTGAAAAAGCTCCCGAAGCAATAACATCGCCAGCTTCTGTTGTAAGGGTCACTTTAACCAGGCAGTCATCCTCCGCAAAATCAAAAATCACGACATTATCGACCTCTGTAGGCTTATGAAATTTCATATCATATTGAGTGATCCACTGTGCCTGATGCTCCTCGATATATAAGGATTGGGCTAATCCCATTAGATACATCCCATGCGCAATGGGCCGCTTAAATCCAGCCTCAGCTGCAGCATCCTCATCTAGATGAATAGCGGCCAGATCTTGGGAAACTGCTGCATATTGCCGGATGGCCTCAGCCGTTATGCATTTTCTCATCATGATCATCACCTACCCGAATTAACACCGTTTCGGCAGTGACTATAAGCTCGCCTTCACATTTACAAACCAGCGTATGTGTGTAAAAGGTCAGCTTGCCCTGCCGGCCATCTTTTTGCACCTTGCTCGTTAATGCTAATTCACAATCTAACGTCATCCCTGCCGTAATCGGAGCTTGATATGAGAATTTCTGAGTGCCGTGAAGCAAAGGCTCTCCCTTGCTAAGCCAAGGAATATCGAAGACCTGCCAAAAAATAATAGGCATCGTAGAAGGAGCAATCAGATTGCCATTAGTCGTCTGCACAGGTGCCTCAATACTCTGTGCGTAATCCGATATCCACTCAGCAGTCATAAGAATCTGATGTCGGACGCTGTTCATTCCGTAGTCTCCACAAGCGTAGCCAGCCCCAACCCGCCGCCAATGCCCAAAGTGGCAAGTCCCCTTTTATAAGGCGTATGCTGCATTTCAGCACATAAACGCGTCATTAAAATAGCTCCGGACGCCCCATATGGATGACCGATAGCTAATGCGCCTCCTCCAAGATTGACCTTTTCCTGTGGGATCTGAAGCTCATTCAGTGAGGCTAGAACTTGCGAAGCAAAGGCTTCATTAAACTCTACGATATCTAAATCGGCTATGGTCAGCTGTTGACGATGTAACACCTTTTGTA
This sequence comes from Paenibacillus sp. Marseille-Q9583, assembly GCF_976954365.1. Classification (NCBI taxonomy): domain Bacteria; kingdom Bacillati; phylum Bacillota; class Bacilli; order Caryophanales; family Paenibacillaceae; genus Paenibacillus; species Paenibacillus sp. Marseille-Q9583. Next base: position 3,343 of record NZ_CDRJTB010000014.1, on the reverse strand, counting down.
CAGCTGGAACTGGGCCCATACCTAAATAATTCGGATCTACACCTGCTGCTTGCGCATCTACGATACGCAGGATAGGTTTAAGCTTGAGTTGCCGACATTTCTCACGGGACATCATTAATAGAAGTGCCCCACCATCATTAATAGGACAGGCATTTCCAGCGGTGACAGTACCCTTTTCTTCGAAGATTGAAGGCAGCTTTCGCAGCTTGTCCAGGCTCGTATTAGCCCTTGGACATTCGTCAGTGTTCACCCACTCCCCCTCGACCAGAAGAGGTAGAATCTCCTGCTGAAAACGGCCACTTTGCTGAGCATGAACGGTCTTCTGATGGCTTTTCAAGGCATATTGATCCTGCTCTTCTCGCGAAATCCCATACTTCCGCGCTACATTTTCCGCAGCAATTCCCATATCCGGATCACCGTAAGCGCTAGGTGTAAAATGAGCACGGGTATATAGCTGCGGAACCCCCATCAAGGTTTGGGGCTTAGCCATTTTCCAAGGGGCACGACTCGTGCTCTCAACACCGCCCGCTAAATAAATCTCACCTGCGCCACTTTGAATAAGCCGTGCTGCTATATTAATGGCCTCTAACCCAGAACCGCACTGCCGATCCACAGTAACGCCCGGAACCGAAACAGGCAGTCCCGCTTCAAGCGCAGCTACCCGGGCAATATTTCCACCCGGACCGACCACATTTCCAATAATCACATCATCGATCATATCGACGGGCAGGTTCGTCTCTGCCACAATATGCTGAATAAGCGGCGCCAGTAATGCTTCCGGCTCAAATGTACTTAATAAGCCGCCCATCCTGCCAATCGGTGTACGTTTTGCCATAACAATTACTGCTTCTATCATACCATCGCTCTTTTCACATAGTCTTTCATCGCTTGCCGGGCAATTTTGCCACTGCTTGTATAGATAAACTCATCAACTGTCAGCAACTGCTTCGGCGCTTTGTAACTTGCTAAATACTGGCGACAATAATTCTTTATTTCGTCTATAGATAAATGCTTTGCACCATTCCATTTCACGAGGACTGCCAGCTGTTCTCCCCAATAATCGTCAGGGACGCCAAGCACCATTACTTCTTGTATTTCCGGAAGATGCTCCAGTACCCGCTCTATTTCCTCTGGATAAACGTTCAGCCCACCGGAGATGATTTTATTTTTCAAGCGACCCGCCAGATATAAATAACCAGCTTCATCCTGATAAACATAATCCTCCAACACAAGCCATCCCTCTCGAAAAGCTGCTGCGGTCTCCTTCGGCAATTGATGGTAGCCTAGAAATATCATATCACTTCGCACATATAACTGCCCAATCTCCCCCGTAGGGACTTCACGGAACTCTTCATCACGAATGGAAATTTGCACTCCGGGATAGGGCTTGCCTACAGAGTTCGGATTATGCTCCTCCAGAACATCCAAATAACTAATATAACTCGCTTCTGAGGAACCATAGGATTCATAGAGACGCGCTCCAGCAAACACTTCTATGCCCCTTTTTTTGGACAGCCAAGGCCACTTTGCACCTGAGCTAATAATCGCATCAATCTGCGTCTGCCCAGGAACAGCCTGCTGCATCATGGATTCAAGCATTGTAGGTACAACAAACAACACCACACCCGGAATCTGCTTGCACAGCTCTAACACCTGTGTGGCGCTAAATTTTTGCGTAATATGAAAGTTTGCTCCACCATACAGACTCTGCATTACAGCAAACAAGGACAGCGAATGCACAAACGGACCCGGTGCTAAAACATCCTTCATAGCGTCCAATTCAAAGGCAGCACTCGATACCTCAAAGCTCTTTAACCACGATAAATGGGTACGCATATATCCTTTGGGTAGCCCAGTTGTGCCTGAAGTAAAACCGATAAATAATAACTCGTTCGTCTCATCCAATTCAGCTTCTGGCTTCTGAGCCTTCAACCACTGATCATAGGAACCTGTTCGTTCATTTGAAAAAGTCAGCGTTGGGATGGCTTGGTCCTTGAAGACCAAATTCTTTGCAGCTTCCGGCTCGGCAAATATCATTGTCGGCTGGCACTGCTCTATAATAACCCGCAGTTCATTTGCACTCCACTTAGGATCTAAAGGAATGGGAACACAGCCTGCATAAATAGCCCCCAAGAAAACCTCGACAAATTCAATGCGATTCGTAGATAAAATAGCGATTTTGTCATGCTTAAGGCCCTTTTGCTGTAGACCATTAGCAATTCTCCGCATCGCTTGCACTAATGTTGCATAGGTATGAGTTGCTTGGGTTTGGGTTAAGGCAATGCTGTCGGGCTGTTCTGCTGCATGACGCAGTATAGGAACTACTAGATTCATCCTTCACCACACCTATTCGTAATTTCTGTGACTACCGATTATGTACACTCTCTTCGCTCGGGATACAATTAGAATGGCTACGATAGCTTATTTTAGCTTTATATTAATTTTATGTACATATTTATATGGAACGATTGAGCCCTCTTACGACTAAAAAAATCAAACAGCGCGCATCGATTATGATCGGTACGCGCTGGCTGTATTGTTGTTTATTCCTTCTTATGAGCGGATGATGGTATTCCATCTTCAGCAAAAGTAAAAGTTCGGGCGATATATAAGATAGGTGTGCTTACTGCGGTTAGTAAGAATTTCGCTAGATACGTTGTAAGCAAAATTTCAAACCACACACTCCAGTTATACAACCCAGCAAATGCAATGGTACAGAAGATTAGTGTATCCACAAAGGAGCTAACCATCGTACTGCCGTTGGAACGAATCCACAACTGACTTGAGGTGCTGTAATATTTGCGAATCCAGGAGTACAACCGAACGTCTAGGAACTGACTAATGAAGTAAGCAGTTAGACTACCCAACGCTAGTCGAGGCATCAGACCAAAGATCGTCTCCAAAGAAGACTGAGCAATATCGGTCTCTTGTGGCTTAAATACTAGTACCATCTGCATAATGACTGTCGTCATAAGCAGAGTGAAGAAGCCAAACCAAACCGCTTTACGTGCTTCTGCTCTTCCGTACTTCTCATTAAGCAAATCGCTGGTCATATATAAAGTGACATACATCGTATTTCCGAGTGTCATCACGATATCAAATGGCATAGCAATCGTCTTAGCTACCTGAATGTTTGCAATTACAGTAGCGATACCTACCCAGGCATACATTCCACTTTTGCCGAACAGGCGGTAACAGAGTAGAAAAAAAGCAAAATTGACAATAACAAATAAAACTCCCCACATCAAATTAAACATATTGCTTAAACTCCTCCTAGTTTTGTTTACGCGGGATGGTTACGAACCGCGGCATACATTAAGTTTTGGAACAAAACATTAATACT